>CASDUO010000024.1 GCA_949284065.1 uncultured Bacillota bacterium | reverse complement strand
TCATTTTGTTACCACTGCCAACGAAAGCTTCTTCGCCGCGAGCCTTGCGCTGACGACGCCAGTCGGCAAGTGTGTAATACTTGATGCCGAGTTGATCTGTAGCTGCCTTGACGCCAATTTCATCGGACAGTTCAAGAGCCTGTAATTTGAATTCCTTATCGTATTGCATGTCCCCATCTTCCTTAATGATATATTATCATCTTTTGGTGGATTTAACGACTGCATTTAAATGATACTACTCCAAACCACAGCCCTGAAACAGGGCTATTTGTCTTCCAGGTTTTTTTCCACCTCAGCCATGCGCCCTTTTGCAAGATCCTCCGGTATATATATCTGACCGCACGAGGGGCACCTTAATATCTTGTGCTTGAATGATCGGCCCAGGTACTTGAACGTGGCGTCCATGGGCTCCATGAATACATCGCATCTATCACACTTCAAAGTTTGTTTTGTGTCCATTCCAGATGTGCTCCATTTCTATTTCCATCCTGTGACTGTATCCGTTCAAGAGCCGGTAGCCGTCGCCCTCAGGCTTGTATTCGACCCAGTACGTGGCGTGGCCTATCTTACGCCAGCCTTTGTAGGTCCCGGCTTCGGTATCGAAAAGTTTCTGACCTGTGTTCTCGCAGAACGAAACCGCGTTTTCCATATCCTCCTCGAGGATCTTTTCCCTGCTGAGCTTTTGGGACAACTCATCGTCTATATACAATTCGATGCCGTAATCGGGTCTTTTCTCATCCATTTCTTCTTTGAAAAACTCCTTCAGAATGTTCTCTTTCAGCAGTATGCGGTTTTCCCGTCTGGCTGATACCGTGACGGCCCGGGGCTCGCGGTCGAAGACGAGGTCCAGTATGTGGTAAGTCTCCTTGCCCTCTTCCAGGAAAGCATCGCGGCAGTTTATGCAGTAGGCGATATAGGGTTTGTCGCCTAAAGCTATGCGTTTTTCCCGGACGTGCTTTGCGAAGCCCGGATCGGCTATGGACCCCTGTCCGCCGAAGCTGCAGCAGGCGGCCCATTTTTCCTGGGACTCCAGAGGTTCATTTTCTATACCCATTGAACTGACTATGCTCCGCACCGAGTTTCTCAGCTTTTCCTTGTCCCGTGTGGAACAGGGGTCGAACACGGAAAAAGTCCCGTTTCGCTTAGGCACGGAGATCCCTTTATCAGCCATTATATCATAGAGGAAAACTGTTTCTATATGAGGAAGGTGTTTTCTGAAATGGTTGGCGCAGGAAGGACATGCCAGTATCAGAACAGGTCTGCCCAGATCTTCCCAGGCGGTGTTTATCCTTGAGAGTTCCCGGTTGTGGAGTTCGTCGTTCCCGGCCCATTCCGCAGGCAGGCCGCAGCAGCTGAGGAAAATGCCGGTGGAAGGTTCCACGTCGAGGAGATATCTATATGACAGGGAAACGAGTCCGGGGTCGGATGCCCCCAGCTGACAGCCGGGGAAAAAGGCATAGTCGCATTTTTCACGGCCGGTCGGAGGTTTTATCACCGATGAAAGAGGGCCGTTGGCGAAATCCATGTCCCGCAGCCAGAATTCATTGAATACCCAGGGCATTTTTTCCTGGCGGTGCATGTTCCTCCGGGCAGCCAGGATCAGCCCGCCCAGGTCTATATCCTTGGGGCAGGTCTCCTTGCAAAGACCGCACTGGGAACAGGTGCTGATGCTCCTCTTGGCCGGCGTAGCCTTCACCTCTGAACTTCCGGGAAGGGTGGTGGCCTGTATCTCGTCCCGCAGGCGCAGAGGCCATTTGGAGAGATAGTCCGTCAGATCGCAGTAGAGCCTGCAGGCATCACACTGGCACTTCAGGCAGCGTTTGCCTTCCTCTGCGGCTTCTTCGGGGCTGTAGCCCTTATAGGCACCTGAGTCGGCCGATGGCAGGATACGATGGGTCTGTATGAGCCGGCTTTCGTCCAGGACCGTGCCCGTACCTTTGGGGTCGGGGGTGTATATGAGGTTGCCGGTCCTGAGGAAATTGTCTATGGTGGTGGACATCTTCAGTCCGTCGGCCAGGGCATATATCTTGTCTTTGCCAAGGAGAGAACCTCCGGCGAACACTCCCGTATCCCCCATCATCATACAGGGCTCTTCCAGGTGTTCCGACAGGAGACCCAGGTCGTTGCCTCCTTTTCCCGTAGCCACATACACAGCCGAATAGCCTTCGCTTTCCAGCTGGGAAAGGGAAGAGATGTCGGTGTCGAGGTGTAGGTCGTACTCTTCGTGACTGAACTGCAGATCGAAATCATCGTTGAATATCTTAGGGTCCATGGACTCCCACAGAGTGCCGCCTATGCGGTGGGTCCTTTCGTACACCGTAACATCGTATTTTTTGGTAGCAAGCCTGAGGGCACAAGCCATGCCGCTTATGCCTGCCCCTATCACAGCTATCTTCTGTTTTTTCTTTGGCAGGTTGTAGTCGTTCGGAGTTTTGCGTTTAGCATGTTCTATGGAAGCGGCCTCAAGGAGTTTCATCTCTATGGGCTCATCCAGAGGACACACGTCCTTACAGGGTTCCGGGCAGAGGGCACAGGCTATGGCGGGGAAGCCCGCCGCATTTTTATATATCCTGTATGCCGCATCGAAGCGCCCTGTCTGTACTTTATCTATGAAGTCCGTAACATCCATGTGGAAAGGACACCGGGCCGTGCAGAAAGCAGGCTCCTTTTGTACGCAGGTCTTGAATGCCGGCAGATATTTTTTCATGTTTTCCATAGAGTGATCACATCTCCTTGATCCGATTTCTTTTTGGCCATTATGCCGCTTATATCAGCCAATCCCAATTATATAAAATTACGGGACCCGCTGCAACGAGTCCCGCAAATACTATGGTGTTTTTACGATCCGCAGACGAGCCTGCTTTTCACGGCAGCGTCTGTAAACTCCGCTATGCCGTCAACTAATCCACGTCCACGGGGTTGTTCCTGATGTTCTCCATTTCTTCGAAGAAGTCAGAACCCAGGAAGTACTTTTTAGGCGGCTCGATCTTCTCGCCTCTGGCCAGCTTTTCCAGACCTTCTTTCACCTTGGAAGGTCTTGCAGGCAGCTCGTAGATCCTTACGCCTGTAGCATCGTAGATAGCGTTGATGACAGCCATGTGGCCGGAGGACTGGAAGGCTTCGGAAGCTCCGGAGGAACCGTAAGGGTTGGTGTCCCTGGGATTTTCAAGGAAGATAAGCTCGAAGTCATCGGGGACTTCCTTGATGGTGGGAGCGCCGGCTCCTGCGATGTTGTTGTGCTTCTTCACATCTTCATAATCCTCGGTAAGAGCGAACCCCATGGTGTGGGAAAGTCCGCCGTAAGCCTGGCCCTTCACAGATGTAGGGTTGCCTATGACACCTACGTCGCAAACGCTCTTGTAGCTGAGTATGGTGGTCTTGCCTGTGGCCGTGTCCACTTCTACTTCAGCCAGGAACATACCGTATGTGTATGCCGGTGTGGGGTTGCCCACGCCTGTGTTGGGATCCAGAGCGCAGAGAGTTTCGTCTGTGACGTTCTCATACTGAGCATCGTATCTCGTAGGTATGCCTTCAGCGACCATCTCCTCATATGTCCTGAATGTGCCGTCGGGCTTCCTCATAGCGTTGATAAGCTTGTCGGCAGCCATCTTGGATGTTTTACCGTTCATGTAATGCTGTCTCGAAGAAGCGGAAGCACCGGAATCCACTCCGTAGATGCTGTCGTTCTGTCTCAGCTCTATGTCATCGAGGGAAACACCCAGTTCTTTCAGCGCTTCCACTGTGCACTGTAGCGAACCGGAGTCTCCGCCCTGGCCTACGTCCTGCCATGTGTCATACTTGGCGAATTTACCGTTGGGAAGAAGTTCGATCCCCAGCGTGCACTGGTCTTCATTACCTTCTGTTACGTTATATCCGCCGCATACCAGACCTACGCCTCTCCTCTTTTCGGGAGTGCTTTCCTTGGCAGCCCTTTCTTTAGCCTCGTAGTAGTAGGGCTTGATGGTCTCCATGAGTTTCTCCATGGGATAATCAAGGTAAGGATAGGAGTTCAGGTTGGTGTCTCCCGGCCTTGCTATATTCCTCCATCTGATCTCGAACTGGTCCAGTCCGCATTCCTCTGCCATCATGTCCATCATTGACTCGGAGCATGTGTAAGCCTGAGGAGATCCGTATCCTCTGTAAGCTGTACCGTATGCATGGTTGGTGGTGGCGACTCTGGAAAGCCCCTTTACGTTGGGAACGTTGTAAGGGAAGTATGTGAACCTTGCGGTCCTCCATGTAAGGTCGTCGCCGAGTTCGTCATATGCGCCGTGGTCGAGACCGAAGTCCCATTCGGCAGCCAGGATCTTGCCGTCCTCGTCACAGGCAAGTCTGGAGTTCGACCATGAAGGAGCACGTTTGCCGGAGAATGCCATGAACTGGTCATACGTCATGGAAAGGGCAACGGGCATCTCGTCACATGCAAGGCATGCGATAGCTGCCAGTGAATATGTGGCGCCTGCTATACCCCAGCCGAAAGTGCCTCCCGTAGGGTTCTCTATGACTCTTACTTTTTCTGCATCCCATCCTGTAGCCTCGGCGATGTCGCCTACGTTGGCGCCTATGGCCATGGCCTTACAGTGGACGGTGAGCATGTCGTTGTCGCCTATGTAAGCCTGAACAGTGTCGCCTTCGATGGACATGTGGGGCTCTCTCTGGGAGTAGAAGCTGCCTTCCACAACGTGGGGAGCTTCATCGAATATGTGATCCTGATCGTGGCCCTCGCCCTTGATGGTGGGCTGGAGGTTCCACATGTTGGGATGATCGTCATGGATCCTGATGGCGTCGGGCATGACAGCCTCCAGATAGTTGGTGTATTCGGGCAGCTGTTCGAAGTCGATGGTGACTTTCTTGGCAGCTTCCTGAGCGTGGGACTTGGTGTCGGCCACTACCAGAGCCACGACGTCACCGTAGTTCACGATCTTGTCCTCTACCAGCAGGACGTGGGACTGTTCTGTGGCAAGACATCTTGCGGTGAACTGGAACATGTTGAGTCTGTTGGATCCGGTAACGTCTTTATGTGTCACTA
This sequence comes from uncultured Bacillota bacterium, assembly GCA_949284065.1. Classification (GTDB taxonomy): domain Bacteria; phylum Bacillota; class Clostridia; order Peptostreptococcales; family Anaerovoracaceae; genus CASDUO01. Next base: position 18,039 of record CASDUO010000024.1, on the reverse strand, counting down.
CCTTGTATACGCCGGGCATCTTCTCAGCCTCTTCCGTATTTATGGCTTTCACCTTTGCGTGATGTGCCACTCTCGGCTGCACCATGACTGCATGGAGAGTGTTGTCGGGCATCTTCAGCTCTACGTCATCGCCGTAGTCACATACGCCGCAGGCTTTTGCCAGGGCGACAGGTCTTACGATGGGCTTGCCGTAGTAATTACCGGGAGTACCCTGGTCGACTTTGATATCGTCGATGGTACATTCTCCTCTGACTACTTTTGCAGCCTCCATGACCGCGTCCACTATCTGTTTGTAGCCCGTACATCTGCAGATGTTGCGGTTCTTTTGGAACCAGTCTCTTACCTCTTCCCTTGTGGGAGAGTCGTTTTCCTGGAGAAGGGCATATGCCGACACGATGAATCCCGGCGTGCAGAATCCGCACTGTATCCCGCCGTATTCCGCAAAGGCTACCTGGAGCGGATGGGGGTACATAGGGGATCCGATGCCCTCTATGGTTATGATGTCACTGTACTCTTCCACCTTCACTATTTTCCTGGTACAGGAACGTATACATTTCCCGTTCAGGATAACAGTACAAGCACCGCACACACCGGTGCCGCAGCCCACCTTCGTCCCCGTCAGACCGAGCCGTCTCAGGACATCGGCCAGGGTGTCCTTTTCGGGGTCACATATGAACATGCGGTCGGCGCCGTTGATGTGCAGCGTCATTTTCCTTAATTTCATGATTCGCCTCCAAATTACAACGAAAAACGATAACTTTCAAAATTTGCACTCATCAAAATTGTACCATAATATATGGAAGCGGGAAAGCGGGAAAAAGACTGACAAACTTGCCGTATTTTCACAACTATCATGCCGCATCCACGGGAAGGAACAGGAGTCAAAGGCCGTTGCGGAAAAAAGCCCATGTGCTTCGGAGAAAAGATATGGTGCAGCCTGTGGCCAGGCTGTGTTAATATATATTTTAAGGTTATAAAGGAAAACAGACGACAGGCAGGGGCCATTGTGAAAAATATCATAAGAAACTCTCAAACCATATGCCCGGTCTGCGGCAGAGCCATAGATGCGGCATACGAACAGGAGGGGGAAAAAGTATATTATGTGAGCAGATGTCCGGAACACGGTACGTTCCGCACTACGGCGGCAGAGGACGCAGGAGATTTCAGGAGCTGGATCGAAAGTCCTGTGATCAACGTGCCTCCGAGAGTCTCTATGACCAAGGGAGATCCGGATGACAAAAGCTGTCCCCTTCATTGCGGTCTGTGTGAGAACCATCTGCAGACAGCCTGTTGTGTTTTGATAGAGATCACGGACAGATGTGACCAGCACTGTCCTTACTGCTTCGCATCCAGCGGGGACGGGGACAGAAGCAGGGAGCCTTCTCTTGAAGAGATAAAGGACAAATACGACCTTCTGCTGGAACTGGGAGAGGAGAGACCTTTCAACATACAGATCTCAGGGGGAGAGCCTGCTGTAAGGGACGATCTGCCCGAGATAATAAGGGCGGGTCGTGAAAAAGGATTCGAGTATATACAGCTCAACAGCAACGGCAGGCGCATAGGCGAAGAACCGGGCTATGCGCAGGAACTGAAGGATGCCGGCTGTTCGGTGGTATTCATGCAGTTCGACGGCACCCATGACAGGATATACAGGGCTCTCAGAGGTGAGGACCTGTTGGAAACGAAGAAAAAGGCCATAAGGAACTGTGAAAAGGCGGGACTCCCCGTGACCCTGGTGCCTACTGTGGCAGAAGGCATAAACACGGACGACTTGGGGGAGATGATGGATTTCCTCATGGAGAACGTCAATGTGGTGAAAGGGATACACTTCCAGCCGGTGAGCTTTTTCGGAAGGCATCCGGAGAAAATACAGGGCCGGGAAAACAGATGGGGAAATGAAAATATCGCAGTTAGCGGCGATTTCCCCGGAAGGATAACCATGTTCGGCTTGCTGAGGAAGCTAGAGGAACAGAGGCCGGCATTCAGATATGAGGACTTTTCCCCTATTTCCACGGGACATCCCCTTTGCTGTTTTTACAGCACATATATAAAGGAGCCTGACGGCAGCGCCCGATGTACTCTCACAGCGGAGCGGAAGAAAGAAGGGGTATCCTGCTGTGATACGATACACGGGACGGCAGACAGGAAGATGCAGGCGGAGGTAGTGAAAAGAGACAGGGATTTCGTCCTGAACAAATGGGAGGTGGCATCTCCCGAAGAAAACGAAAAGCTGGCGGAGATAGAGAAGAGATATGGCAGCAGCCTGGAGATAACTTCCTTCGATGATTTCCTGGGCTACTATAAGCGCAACGCATTCACGGTGACGGGCATGGCATTCCAGGATATGACCAACTTGGACGGAGAAAGGGTCAAACGGTGCCGGGTCCAGGTCCTTTCCGACGACGACAGGCTGATACCTTTCTGCGCATATAACAGCATATACAGAGACAGGGAAAAGATGGAAGAGGGAAAGCCGGACCGCGGAGGAGCGGGAAACGGTAAAAACACATGAGGAAAAAGGGGAGACTCGATATGGAAAACAGGAAGACGAAATATATGGTCACCAGCGGTTTTCTGGGAGCGGGGAAGACCACTTCCATGATAGCTTTCGCCAGAGAGATAAACCGCAGGGGAGAGAATACGGCGGCCATACTGGCAAACGACCTAGGAGCGGGCAACATAGTAGATGCTGAGTTCTGTGCCGCAGCGGGAGTCATGACCCTTTCTATTTCAGGAGGATGCATATGCTACAAGCATGACGATCTTGTGGCAAGGATGAGCCAGCTGGAATCAGCAGGGGCAGACATCATATTTTCCGACATACCGGGATGCGGCATAGGCGCCATGGACCATGTCTATATGGAGCTCGATGAAAAGGAAAAGGGCCGGTTCGACCTGATGCCCTTCACATGTATAGTGGATCCGGAAAGGCTTCGTATGATAATGCCGGAAGGAAACACCATGAACCTTCCCGAAGAGATGAGATTCCTGCTCAACGCCCAGATGGCCGAAGCGGACCTCATCGTGCTGAATAAGATAGATACGTTGGAGGAAGGGGAAATCGGTGATATAGTGGAGTTCATCGAGGAGATATATCCCAGGACCCCGGTCATGTGCATGTCTGCTACGAAAGGGACCGGAGTCAGGGAAGTGGTGGACTACATACTGTCGAACAGATCTGAAGCCCTGCACCGGGAGATCGGATACGATTCGGAGGAGTTCATAGCGGCAGAAGACAAGCTGAGCTGGTTCAACACCAGAGTGTTCATGCAGCAGCGCAGCGGAAAAAACCTGGATTTCAACGAGGTCATAGACCATATATTTGAGGGGATAAGAAAAGGCCTGACCGAAAGGGGAGGCAATGTGCCCCATCTGAAGATGTTTGCGGCCGACAGCGATGAAGAGCTGACGGATTTTTTCAAAGCCAGCCTTCTGGGAGTAGATTATCCCGTACAGTACGATCGCAGACTGGACAGGGAATACAGCGCCCTCTCCCTCATAATCAACGCCAGGTGCGCCGCCGATCCGGTGGTCATGGCCGAGGTAGTGGATGAAGCTGTCGACCGGGTATCGGATGTATATGACATGAAAGTCAGGACATTCTTCATGGAGACATTCGGCATGATGGAGGAAGGAAAAGGGAATATAGGCAAGGCGTCAAGGTACGATCAAAGATGATATCTGACACCATGATAGAATAAAACCCATAACGGAGCATACGGACAAAATGGAGGAGAAAAAATGTTGAGACCCGGAGGAACGAAGATCACGAAAGAGGCAGCGGACATAATGGGTCTGCCGCCCGGATCGAAAGTATTGGAGATAGGATGCGGAAAGGGGGAGACTCTTGAATTCCTCACCAAGGAATACGGATGGGACATGACAGCCATCGACATGGACCTGGAAATGGTAGCCGCGGCCAAAGAGAGAGTGAAGGACGCCGATGTGCGTTACGGCGACGGAGAATTCCTGGAGGATTTCCTGTCCAAGACTTTCGACGGTGTGGTGATAGAGTGTGTACTTTCTCTCATAAACCTGCCTGACGAGTCCCTCAACGAGATATATTGTGTGCTCAAAAACGGCGGCAAGCTTTTCATAAGCGACCTGTACATGAGGGATCCGGATCCCGATCAGGTGAAGGCTATAAGGATAGAGGCCGCCCGTCAGGCAAGGATACCTCACGAATACAACGAGTGCAGCGATGACTGTGCGGACGATCACAAAAAAAGGTTCGTGAACTTCCGCTTCGAAGGCAGGTTCATAAAGGAGACCCTGCTGGAGGAGCTGGAAAACGACGGATTCAAAGTGCTGAAGTTCGAAGACAAGACTGAGGAGCTCAAGGAATTCATAGGCCAGGCCATAATGGACGGAGAGCCCGTGTGCCAATATTTTGAGGAGCACAAGGGCAAAAAGGACACCGGATATTTCATGCTGGTGGCGGAAAAAGAATGATAAGGTATAAGGAAAGAGGGAGTCATGATATACAGAGACGACATAGCCGGGCTCATGCAGGATTACCGGCTCAAAGGATATTGCTGCAGCCAGATAGTCACGGATATAGGGCTCAAGGCCATGGACAAAGAAAACCCGGATATGGTGGAGGCGTCGGCAGGCCTGTGTTTCGGCCTAAACTGCGGCAAGCTTTGCGGAGCTCTTTCGGCAGCCGTACAGATACTGTTCCTCCACGATCCGGAAGAAGCCACCATGTCCTCGGCGCAGCATCTGACAGACTGGTTCGAGGAGACCTGCGGCAGTACTGAATGCGAGGACATACTTGAAGGGGACCCAATAAACAAAATAGAAAAATGTCCCAACATAGTCGAGGCGGTCATAAACGAGATGCTGGATCTAATGGAGTTCTACGATTGAGGACGGATCTTTATGACAAAGAGTTTTGACAGATGGATGGAAAAAAAGATGGGCCTCGGTGAGGGGGAACTTTCCCGGGAGAACATAGACGCCTATGTGGAGCGGAAGCTGGAGGACTGTCTGGAGTATGTGCTGGAGAACAGTGATTTTTACCGGGAGAAACTGAAAGGCAAGATGTGGGACAGCTTCGAAAGCATACCCTTCACATCTGCCGGCGACATAGCTGAGGGACCGGAAAGGTTTTTATGTGTGCCTGCGCGAGACGTGAGCAGGGCGGTGACCATGGATACGGGAGGGACTTCCGACCGACCCAAGCGGCTCTTCTTTTCCCGAGAGGACATAGAGCTCACTGTAGATTTTTTCCATAACGGCATGAAGAACCTCATAGACGAAAGGGATCGGCTCCTCATACTCATGCCCTGCGGCACCCCGGCAGGTATAGGGGATCTGTTGAAGCGTGGAGTGGAGAGGATGGGAGCGAAGGTGTTCCCCCTGGGGCTACTTACAGATGAAGAAGAGTACGTGAAGGCGGGGGAACTCATAAAAAGACAGGGAATAACTTCTGTGACCGCTGTACCGTCTCAGGCGGAAAAGCTGGCGGCCATATTCCCTGACCTGAAAGTGAAGACGGTGCTCCTGAGTGCGGATTATGTTTCCGACGAGGCGGTGTCCGTCATAGAAAGAAACTGGGGTGCCGTTGTATTCGAGCATTATGGCATGACGGAAACGGGGCTGGGAGGAGCGGTGAGCTGTAGCGCCCACGAAGGCTATCACATAAGGGAGGGAGACCTGTACTTTGAGATAGTGGATCCCGTAACCGGAAAGGACCTTCCCCACGGCAGATGGGGAGAGGCGGTGGTAACTACCTTCACCAGGAAAGCCATGCCTCTGCTCAGGTACAGAACGGGAGACATCACCAGGATCATCCCGGACCCGTGTCCCTGTGGCAGTCCCGTGACCAGACTGGACAAGGTGAAGGACAGGGGAAAGACCAAGGGATGGTTCTGCCGGGAAGACACATAAGACACACAAGGTATATGAAAGTAGTGACAGCAATGAAAAAAAGATTGATAAAAGCAGCGAAGAACACATATTACATCGACGGTTATGCCAAGGTGGGCATATATGTATTGGATAACGGCAAGGTCTGTCTCATAGACTGCGGGGCCGGATCCAATGCAGGGGAACATATAGACAATGTGCTCATGGAAGAGGGCTGGGAACCGGAGATGATACTCATAACCCACAACCACGTAGATCACATCGCAGGGGTGGGATATATGCAGAGGAAGTACGGATGCAGGGTCCTTTCCGACTATGGGGAGCTTTTTCTCTATGAGTATCCGGAACTTGAGCCGGTGCTCATGTACGGAGGGAACCCGTACAAGGAATTGGACGGCATATGTCACCGGGAAAAGGTATCGGGCGTGGAGTGCATAGACAGCAGTGAACTGCCTGAAGGATTCGAGATAGCCAATATAGACGGACACGCAGAGGCACAGAGGGCCATAAAGACTCCCGATGATGTGTGGTTCCTGGGGGACGGTCTGGTCAGTCCCCACACCATAAATGAATATCACATCGCATATATCTATGATGTGGGGAACCATCTGAAGGCCATAGATACAATCGAGAGCCTCGAAGGCAGACTTTTCATACCCTGTCACAGCGAACCTGTAGCCGACGTGACCGGTCTGGCAAAACTCAACCGGGACAAGATACTGGACATATTGGACAATATCATGGAGATCTGCAGGAAGCCTGTTACCATGGAGGATATACTGGCGGAGCTTTTCAGGAGGTACGATGTGGTAGTGGGACATACCACATATATAGTGGCCATGTCCACCATAAAATCATATATGACGTATCTGCTCGACAAAGGCAGGGTGAAATACAGCATAGACGATTATAAGCAGAAATGGACTATATGCGAAAGGAAGGAAAAAAATGAGCTATAAAGGAGTTGTTTATCATGTGAGAGAGGCGCTGGACCACGGATATGACGTGATGCTGGTCACCATAGCTGATACGAAAGGTTCGACGCCGAGACATCAGGGAGCCATAATGGCCATGGACTCTACGGGAAGGTTTTACGGCACCATAGGAGGGGGAAAAATAGAGGCTGTCGCCATGGAAGAATGTAAAAGGCTGATGGAAACAGGCGAGCTCATGGAGGTCCCCGACAGATCCCGGTCAGTGGAGTACAAGCTCAATACTAAGGACAAGGATGCCATAGATATGGGGTGCGGCGGTGATGCCAATGTGAAGTACACTCACATATCTGCAGATGAGCCGGAAAGGTTCAATGCTGATGTGGAAGTTGAAACGGCATATATATTCGGCGGGGGACATATAGGGCTGGCCCTGGAACCCGTCCTGAGGCACATAGGGTTCGACACGGTGGTCATAGACGATCGTGAAGAATTCGCCAACAGAGAAAGGTTTCCGGAGGCTTCCGAAGTCCGTGTGGTGGATTCATACAAGAATTCATTCGACGGCATAGAGTGTGACAGGAACAGCTATATAATAATCGTGACGAGGGGACACAAGGGGGACCTGGATGTACTCAGAGATGCGCTGAAGCAGAAATACAGATATCTGGGTATGATAGGAAGCAGGACCAAAAACGAGACCCTTTACGGCATATTGAGGGAAGAGGGCGTGAGCGACGCAGACATCGCCAAAGTCCATGCCCCCATAGGTCTTGCCATACATTCGGAGACTCCCGAGGAAATATCCATCAGTATCGCAGCAGAGGTGATCGTTTCCCGCAGCGGCCACGATGAGGAGAGAAGCAACATATGAGTTTCAGGTTCGGAGCAGTCATACTGGCGGCAGGTTACTCTTCCAGGATGAACAGTTTCAAAGCCCTTCTGCCTATGGCAGGGGAGACTGTAGTGGAAAGAGTCCTCAGGACGGCAGCCGAAGCCGGAGCTGCGGAAAGGATACTGGTCACCGGATTCGAAAGGGAAAGGCTCGAACCGTACATAGATAAATATCCTGATGTAAAAGAGGCATATAACGATAGGTTCCATGAAGGGATGTTCTCTTCCATACAGGCAGGAGCGGCAAAAGCGGACAGGACCCTTGATGGTTTCCTGCTGATGCCTGTAGATTGCCCCGCAGCGGACGGAGATATACTGAAAAAGATCGCAGAGGCAGGCAGCAGGAACGAGGGATGTTTCGCAGTGCCCTGCTATATGGGGAAGAAAGGACATCCTCTTTTCGTGCCATCTTCCGCCATAGACGAGATCCTTTCATCGCCGGGGAAGAACGGCCTCAAAGATGTGGTGGACAGATATGAGGACAGGCTCATCCGTGTGGAAACGGGAAGCGAAAGCGTGATCCTCGATATGGATACTGAGGAGGAATACAGGGAAGTCCTGGTATATGTAGAGGAAGGACCGGGAGAAAGCTTTCCCTGGCTGGCAAGAGGCAGGAGGTTCATACTGGTGCGTCACGGTGAGATACGCCAGCACGAGGAAAAGATATTTTTGGGTATCACCGATGTCCCGCTGAGCAGCAAGGGAAAGGCACAGGCGGAGGATGCTGCCGGGAGGATACAAAAGCTGGCTCCGGAAACAGACAGGATATATTCCAGCCCTTTATCCAGGGCGGCAGAGACCGGGCGGATCATAGGATCCCTTTGCGGCATAGATGAAGTCATCATAGCGCCGGGGCTCAGGGAGATGTCTCTGGGAGCATGGGACGGAAAACCTATAGAGGCTGTGAAGAGGCAGTATCCCGAAGAGTATGAAAAGAGAGGCCGCCATATATTCAGATACAAGTTCGATCACGACTCGGAGAATTTTTACGACATGCAGTACAGAGTCATAAAGGAGATGAAAGACATCCTTAAGAAAGACGGACACAGGGACGTCATAGTGGTGGCCCATAAGGGAGTGCTGCGGGCCATAGACAACTGTTTGGAGGGGCATTACGTAGACGATCCCTGGGAGCCGATGGATGTAGGCGAAGTAAGAGTCATAGAAAAGTAAGGTCTGATATGGATGGAAGCTGCAGAGGAAAACGGGGATACGGACGATTCTTCGACCCGGGAGATGTGCCGGCGATCTTGGGCACTGCAGGGGCGCTCATATGGTGCGGAAAAGGAGAGGGGGCTGCCGCATCGGTATTCCTGATCTTCCTATTCGTGTGCCGGTACATAGAGATCAGAAAAACGGAAAAGTACAATGGATGTGAGGAGAGGTCCGGAGACATGGCCTTCATGGAACGGTTCGCCGTGTATGGGGAAACGGCGATCTCCATTATTTCAGTGGCGGCGGCCCTCATATCCGCAGCCCTGCCTTTTCTTTTCCCGGAGAGGGACTTTTCACATATGGATGGAGCATTCGTTCCCCTTCTTCTTTTGGGTTCATGTCCGAACCTTGCCCTTTCCGTTTATCTGTGTTTTTCCGGTGGCATGAAAAAGATCGGAGCGCAGGGGGTATGTCTGGAAAGCCATGAAGATGTAAAAAGACTGACCGACACGAAGACTCTCATTTTTTACGGACATGAAGGTCTCGTCAAGACGCCGTCTGAGATATTGTACGTCCACAGCTCTCATGAGGCTTACCGGCCCTATGATCTGATAAACATGGCTGCGGCAGTCTATGATGGCCTGGAAGGTATGGAGGCCGCGGCAGTGAAAAGTCAGGCAGTCACGGGAGAGTACCACAGAGAGGGAGGACCTGAGATCATTGCGGGATACGGCGTCAGCGGCTCTGTGGACGGCAAAAAACTATATGTGGGCAATGAGAAGCTCATGAACCGTCTGGGGTTTTTCTCATTCCGCAGACCTGAGGAGGATCCCGGAGAGGATATGCTTTCCGGGAAAAGGTTTTTTGTGCACATGGCTTTTGAAGAGACCTATCTTGGATATATGGTTCTGAGCTTCCAGGGGGATCCCGACGGGAAGCATGTGATAGCCTGGGCGAAAGAGCAGGGCCTGAGGTCGACCATACTCATAACCTCATTGGAAAACGACAGAGCCATAGAACTTAGGGAAGAGCTGGGGATAGATAAAGCAGAGGCGGGACTGGCTCCCGGAGAGATGCCGGCAGCGCTGGAAAAGGTCCTGGCCATGGAGGATGATGTGGAAGAGGCAGCGGTGGTAAGATGTTGTCAGAACGGAGACGGCAGCAGTACGACCGCCGTACCATGTGTCGGAGGGGGAGATAGGGACGGGGCCCTTACAGTGGATATACGGGGGAACATGGGAGCACTGATCGATGCCGTAAGAATATCGAACAGGACCGTTTCACGGGCGAGGACGGATATCATATCCTCCCTTTCCGCAAAAGCGATCCTGGCTTTGCTGGTCTTATGTGGTCATGCAGGGGTATTTGCTGTGGTAGTGGTGGAGGTTTTGATAAACCTGTTCCTGCTGTTCGATCCCGAGTATGACCGGTGATATGTATATATGGTCGCACAGATCTATCAGTAGAACACCCACGTGAGTTTCGTGCCACGGTATACGTTCAGATCTATGTGTTCCACAGGCCCCCTGTAACCTTCCAGTTCACCTTCTATATCGTATTGACAGAAGGTCCAAGTGTTCCCGTCATCAAGGGGCTGCTTCATCTCCGGATCGGCGATCCATATATCGTTGTCATACCTTTCCGTTATGAATATGTTGTAAAGGTGATTGGTAGTATATATTATAGGCTTTTGGCCGTAATGGTCTTCGAGAGCCTCCATGAGAGGGTCGAGTATGCCCCATACGGTCTCCGCATCAGGCAGGGCATCCACATATTCTCCGTAAAGTTCCAGATCTATCACAGGCGGCAGCATGCCCCGTTCCTTTTCCACAGTTTCGATGAAATTTTGGGCCTGTTCTTCTCCGGAGGTGTCGAAACTCATGAAGTGGTAGGCTCCCACTCTCAGATCGGTCTTATGGGCCTCTTTCCAGTTGGTCTGGAAGTATTCGTCCACATGGTCACTGCCTTCAGTGGCTTTTATGAATGCGAAGGCCATGTTCTGGTCGGCTATGGTCTCCCAGTCCACCTCTCCCTGATAGGCGGAGACGTCTACACCGCGGATGGAATAGTCTATGCCGTCTCCCGTGACTGTAGGCACATTGGACACGCGGTAGATCGTGACTGCCGCGAATACTATGACGATCAGAACAGCCACCGGGATGATCAGCCGGAACGGAGAGATCCGCCGGCTCTTTTTCCGTGAACTGTTTCTTTTCTTTCTATTGTTTTTCATAAATCTTCCGTTTCCCCCTTTTCCTTCAGCAGTTGTAGTGCTCCTTAAACAGACGGATCCCGTGCAGCGACCGGACTAAAGGAAAGTGCATATCTCCTCCGGAGTTTTTTTGGGAGGACTGGGCTGGTCGTCCTGGGGGATGCCTATGGAGAACATGGCTCCCATATAATATCCCTCTTTCTCGAACCCGTATTCCTCCTTCATGAACTCCTCGATCTCGGCGGCGGCATAGTTGGCACTTGTGAGCCAGCATGTGGAATATCCCAGGTCTATGGCCTTCAGTGTGAAGTTTTCCAGAGCGGCTCCCAGGCTCTGCATGCCGGGGCTCCTGTGATCCCTTATGTCGTAAAGGGTATCTTCGTCGGCATCTATGAGAGAGAGCTCATGATATCCGCTGGGAAGATAGGTGGTTGTGTATATGACGGCCACCCACTGGGCCTTGGTGAAAAACAGTGTGAGGTTCTTGCAGAACTTCCTGAACCTGGCGCCTTTCGCCTCGTCCACCTTGTCCATCTCGCTGCTTATGGCCTCGTTTTTGTCTGCGATGATCTTTGCCAGTTTGTCCTTTATGTCCTGATCGCTGAAACAGACGAAATGCCAGTTCTGTATGTTCTTTCCCGACGGAGCCATGCCGGCAGCCTTGATCATTTCCATGATGTGTTCTTTCGGTATGTCACCTTCTTTGTATCTGCGGATGCTCTGTCTTTTCTCCAATACTTCTTGCAGTTCCATAATGTTCCCTTTCTCCTGACTACATTCCGGGTTAAATCTTCATATTCCGGCCCTGCCCTGTATGCGTTTTTCCTGCACACATCATCACGAGCCGATCACATACGATAGTCTATCATCATTTTTGGGTGTCGTAAACATTTGGGATAGATGTTATAATATCCGTAGCTTGCGAGAGGAGAGCGCCCGTTGTATGTGGCCGGCGTTCAGACCGGCCTGTGGATAGGAAAGAAAAGGAAAAGGGGAAACAATGAAGTTGAACGAAAGACAGGAAAAAATAGTCCTTCATCAGCTGGAGCTTTTGAGGCTCCAGGAAAAGCAGTTATTCAAGTCAGATCCGGACAACCCGTTCAATCTGGAAATATGGGATACCATCGAAGAAAAGATACCGGAAAAGGCCATGTCCGCCCTGGAGACCGCCTTCGAAAAAGGATTCGTCTTCATATTCGATAAGGGGAACGGCATGATCGAGAAAGCCGGCAGTTTCGCTGAATTGAAGAGAGTGGGGAAGAAAAACGCAAGATCCATAAGAGAGAAATTCTCCCTCGAGACTTTCCAGAAGATAGAGAACAATGTGAAGAAAAAGAGGACCAGTGCAAAGACCCTTTCCACAGTAGAGGGGGCCGCACTGGGAGTATTCGGCATAGGACTGCCGGACATACCTGTGTTCTTGGGGGTGCTGTTCAAAGCCATATACGAGACTGCCGCATGTTACGGATATGATTACGACAGTCCTCAGGAAAGGGCCTATGCCCTATGCCTGCTCCAGCTCGCTGCAGCTCCGGACGAGGAAAAGGAAGAGTACTCCAAAGCCTGTGACGAGATAGCCAGACTCATAGACAGGGGTCAATGTCCGGATACGGTGGTCACAGAGGAAATGATAAAGGAAACGTCGGACATGATGTCCATGGCTATGCTGGTGGCTAAATTCATACAGGGATTCACCATCCTGGGCTCCATAGGAGCGGCATTCAACTATTCCTGGATGAAAAAGATAAGCACCGTGGCCGGTATAAAGTATAAGGAGAGATTCCTCAGGGATCTGGCAGACCCGGAATCAACGTGGGATGAAGAGGATGAGCCCCTGCTGCCTCCAGGCTGACCCTGTGTGTGCAGGCGCATTGGGGGCATGAGGGGGAAATAATCTCATTGACAAAACCGGCCTTCATATGTATGATAGACGAGTGACGGTCGGGATATCGTGTGGTGTGGGCCTGTTGCGAAGACAGATATGCGGATGTGGCGGAATTGGCAGACGCGCACGGTTCAGGTCCGTGTGAAAGCAATTTCATGCAGGTTCAAGTCCTGTCATCCGCACCAGTAAGAGTGCCGCTTGCGGCACTCTGTTTTTTACGGTAAGAGGACGGAGCGTACAAGCTTTTTACTGCGGCCGACTGTGTGCCCGGCAAGGCGAGAGGGAGACGAAGTGGATTTCAAAGAAAATTTCCCGGTATGGGACAAACTCACTGAAGAAGAGCAGGAAAAGCTTTCCGCATCGGTCAGGGAAAGGAAAGTGGCAGGAGGCACGCTGATATATGACGGGGCCGGCGACTGTGCGGGTCTGTTCCTAGTGCGATCGGGCCGGCTGAGGGCCTTCATCCTTTCACAGGAAGGAAAGGAAGTGACCATATACCGGCTTTTCGACAGAGACATATGCCTGTTTTCCGCATCCTGCATGATGAGGGACGTACAGTTCGAGATCTCCATAGAGGCGGAAAAGGACAGCGAGCTTTGGATGATCCCCGCCGATGTATACAGGGAACTGGCAGAGAGTTCCGCGGCACTGGCCAACTACACCAACCGGATAATGGCCGGAAGGTTTTCCGAAGTCATGTGGCTCATAGAGCAGATCATGTGGAAAAGTTTCGATAAGCGGCTGGCAGGATTCCTGGTGGAAGAGAGTCTCTTGGAGGGGAGCCGGGTGCTGGATATGACCCATGACAGGATCGCATCCCATCTGGGCACTGCCAGAGAAGTTGTGACGAGGATGCTCAGATATTTCCGTGACGAGGGTATGGTAGAGCTCAGACGCGGAACGGTGGAGCTCATAGACATGGAGGGCCTCGAAGAGGTGGCCGGATGACAGATGTGACATGCTGCAAAGTAATATATAAGAAAAGCGCCTGCCGGTAACAGGGCAGGCGTCATTTATTTATCTGTCCATCCCGCAGGGCCGTGTCCGGCGCGATGCGGCCTTGTCATACTTTGCGGAAGCATAAAGCCTGTAGCCGCCGGAAAAGTTATGACAATCAAAACCCTTTTGAGAAAGTATGCGGCAAGCGATGTAGCTGCGGAGACCGCTCTGGCACATGACGTAAATGGGTTTTCCTTGAGGTATCTCATGGACGCTTTCCCTCAGGCTGTCCAGGGGTATGTTCATGAAACCTTCCACTGCACCGCCGGAATACTCTTCGGGAGTCCTGGTATCAAGGAGCGTGACGCTGCCGTCACGGGGAAGTTCCTCTATATCCTCCGTGAAGAACTGCTTCATGGTTCCTGTTTTTATATTGTCGGCCATGAAACCTGCCATGTTCACAGGGTCCTTGGCGGAAGAATAGGGAGGGGCATAAGCCAGATCCAGTTCTTTCAGATCCACTGCCGTAAGGCCCGCATGTATGGCGGTGGCAAGTACATCTATACGTTTGTCCACTCCTTCATATCCCACTATCTGTGCTCCCAGGAGACGGAAGGATCCTTTTTCGAATATGATCTTCATGGTCATCATGGAGCCGCCGGGATAGTAGGTGGCGTGGGAAGGCGGTGAAAGATATATCTTGTCACAGTCGATGCCGGCCTTTTTCGCCGTCTGCTCGTTTATCCCGGTATTGGCCACGGTCATGTCGAAGACTTTTATGACCGACGATCCCAGAGAGCCTCTGTATCTGCTGTCTCCGCCGCATATGTTGTCAGCGGCTATACGCCCCTGTTTGTTGGCGGGACCGGCAAGGGGGATGAGGGTCTTTGTACCGGTGACATAATGTTTGACCTCCACTGCGTCACCTGCGGCATATATGTCAGGCACCGAGGTTTCCATACGGTCATCTACTATTATGCTTCCTTTCATGCCTTGCTCTAGGCCCGCCGTTTCCGCAAGTCCCGTGTCGGGAGTGACGCCTATGGCAAGCAGGACCATATCCGCACTGATGGGAGCCTCATCTGTAAGGAGAACGTCTATGCCGTCATCTGTATGGCGGAAGCCCTTTACAGACCGGCCGAGGATCAGATCTACCCCTTTTTCCCTGAGGGAATTGTGGATGAAAGAAGCCATTTCGGGGTCGAGAGGCTTCATGACCTGTTCCGGTCTCTGTACTATGGTGACTCGTATGCCCATTTCATGAAGGTTTTCCGCTGCTTCAAGGCCTATGTATCCGCCTCCGGCTATGACTGCGGAACGGGGCTTTTCACGCTCCACATATCCTCTGATGGCGAGAGTATCCTCTACGGTCCTCAGGGTGAATATCCTGTCGGGATCCATCCCCGGAAGATCGGGCATTGAAGGTCTTGCTCCGGGAGAGAGCAGCAGCTTGTCGTAGGATTCCGTAAAGCTTTCCCCGGTTTCCAGATCGGTGACCGAAACGGTCTTGCCGGCCGGGTCTATGGCGGTGACCTCGTGGTGCACGCGGACATCTATGCGGAACCTTTCGTAAAAACTCTCCGGTGTCTGGAGAGTCAGTTCGCTCCTGTCCGTTATGGCTCCGCCTATGTAATATGGGAGGCCGCAGTTGGCATAGGAGACGTGACCGCTCCTTTCAAAGACTATTATTTCGGCTGTTTCGTCCAGCCTACGTATTCTTGCGGCCGCCGATGCGCCGCCGGCGACCCCGCCTACGATGATGACTTTCATTACTTTTCTACCTTTCCGCGGTATCCGCCTATGCCGCCCAGATTCGTCACACTGGTATATCCCATTTTCGTGAGAGCCGATTTTGCCTGCACGCTCCTGGCTCCGCTGTGGCAGTATACGAATATGGGCGTGGACTTGTCCGGTATCTTCTTTTGAGCCCGCCCTATATCATGGAGCGGTATGTTCACGCTCTCCGGTATGTGGCCTGAGGCGTATTCTTCCCGGGTGCGCACGTCGATGAGCTTTCCGTCCTCTGCAGCTTTGAAATCTTCCAGTCCCTGATTTATGTCAGGGGATCTGAACATATCCAGTAATCCCATTTCATTTTCCTCCATCATGTAATATCGTCTGCTGTTTCCTATCCTATATTCTACCCTGTCAGGCCTTATCCTACACCGGTCCGATAAGATTTAATCATGGCCCTTTCCGGCCGGCGTGGGAGGTGCCTTTGGAGTATGATGAGAGTATATCACTGCATGAAGCAGCTTTCCGTGACAATGTCACATTGAGGAGAAAAAGGGACAGAGAGCCGTTTGATGGCAGATGGGGATCGCATGAACATGGAGGCACAACAAAGTAGAGGAATTTGAATGTGATACGGGTGGTGAAAGGCCGTGTAAACGAGGATGTGTAATAATTGCAGGACGAAATGTAACAGATGTCCTTGAAAAGATGTGGTGGGGGGTGATACAATAAAATGTGTATATGCATCTTTAGTTTTACCCGATGATTTTAGATATACATTTACAGGATATTTTGTCGAGGGGTCCGGAGAGGACCGAATCACACTGAGGAGAGTGATGAACATTATGATGAAAAGAAAAATAATTTCAATAGCGGTGGCACTGGTAATGGTGCTGACTATGATGCCCATGACGGCCATGGGGAATGATGGCGATGTAAAGGCACCGAGTGGCTCAGGAGAATTGTTCTTCGCCAACGGTACGCCAATCACGATACAGGGATCAGAACCAAATTCTGGAATGCCAGAAGAAATCACGGGTTTCACAGCGACAGGAGAATCGGCATATATCGTTTGGACGACAGAGGAAGGAACCACCAGTTATGTGGGAATAAGCAATACTGCGTATGTTATAGGGGGAAAAGATGGCAGAGATGATACTGTATCCGTGCAGGACACTAAGATTACCATGGAAGGCGGGACAGTATATAGGATCATAGGCGGAAACTGGGCAAAAAAGACAGATGATAGTTTGAAATATCCTGACTATGAGGATGTTTCCGAAGTAAAGGGTGATGTTTATATAGACATAAACGGAGGAACAGTGCTTGACTATCTCGTAGGAGGAGGTCGTTGTTTTGACGCAGTGCGTGGGACGGTGAAGATCAATATAAAATCTCATGCAACTTTGGGAAAGGATTGTTATGTGCAAGGCGGAGTTTGGGGGAACGGCAATGAAGGAAGCCGAGACCCTGAAAATCAGAAAATCAATACAAATGCAATAGTAAATAAAGCGATAATCAATATCAGTGGCGTGAATGCGCCGGAGGCTCACATATTTGGCGGCGGATCAGGAAGCGCTGCTATCAAGGAGACTACTGTTAATATATCTAATTGCAAATTGGGTCGAGTCTACGCTGTGGGCGTGAATGGGCTAACAGAGAGTGCGAATGTTGAAATCAAAAATTCTAATATAGAAAGTTTCGCAGCGACTAACAGGGGCATTTTGGTGAATGGCGAAATCAATGTGAAAGATAGCACAGTAGGGACATTATACACCGGTGCAACCCCAGAATGTTTTGCTTCAGACTCGGGGTCAGAGGATGTAACAGGAATCCAAAATAGCATAACATATAACATTGATGATAAAACTAAAGTGACCAAAACATATTTAACACCAAATGTGGCTACGGTATCCGGACAATCTCAACCATCACTTTCATTCGTGGGGCAGACAATAAATAAAGAAGGGACAGCCTTGGATGCTACGATGCAGACTTTTAACCCTGGAAACAACGGAACAGTGGGTAGTTTCACTATTACCGATGGTAAAGGATTGACTTTCAATAACATAAATCTAACGATAGACAGTGGAATAGCGGTTTCAAATAAAGGCACCATGAACATAGGCCATGGTAGCACTGTTACAAATAAGGGAACTATCGAAAATAGTGAAGGGGCAAAAATAGACAACGATGGAAAACTGGTGAACAGTGGTACGATAAACAACCACGGTATCATAGACAACTATAATGGCAGTGTTGAAGGCGAAATAGGTGGAAATGGCACAGTAGTTGATCCCTATGAGCCTCCCGAGACCCCTTCCGAAGTCACCGATGCCATGATAGAGGCAATGCAGATACCTGATGTTTCCGACATAGGTTTCGATGCAGATGATAAAGCTGCTATCGATAATGCA
>CASDUO010000023.1 GCA_949284065.1 uncultured Bacillota bacterium | reverse complement strand
GAGATACTCCTTTTGGTTGTTGTTTTTTTGATCGAAAACATTATATCAAAGTATCTCTCTTTATCTTTTATTCTGTAACATATGTCTTATCACATTACACCTTTTACATATTTCACATATCCTTCGCCTGTCCCCGGCATATTTTCCCTTTACATTTTACGGCAGGGGTGGTAGAATTCTTTCCAAAGTGAGAGATATCGAAAGGATTTCGTATGTTGAGCAACAAAGGAACAGGACATACAGCAGCATATTGGTATTTTTTTTACTTTACCTGCCCGGTAAGGTGACTTATGCTGTTGTGAGAAACTCGTCCCCCTTTGTGAAAAAATGTGAGTTCCCTCCCCTGCGTAAGTCGCCGGGGAGGTTTTTTATTCACCGGGCTGTTCCGGCGAAAGGCCTGCTGCGGCTGTGCAGATGACGGAGAGGGCGAACAGTGCCCGGCGGTATCACGAAATGGATCAAGAAAGAAGAGGAAGAAAAAAATGATAATCGTACTGAAGGAAAATCCCGACAAGAAACAGCTGGAGAACCTGGAGCAATGGCTCAAGGCCATGGGCCTCGAGATACATTACAGCAAAGGGACCAACACCACCATAATGGGTCTCATAGGCGATACCGCCTCTGTAGACGACGACCTTATCCGTGCCCTGGACATCGTGGACACGGTGAAGAGAGTCCAGGAGCCTTACAAAAACGCCAGCAGGAAATTCCACCCTATGGACTCCGTCATAGATATAGGCGGCAAGGTGAAAATAGGGGGTGGGAATTTCGCCATAATGGCCGGTCCCTGCTCCGTGGAAAGCGAGGATCAGATAACCCAGGTGGCTCAGGCCGTGAAAGCATCAGGAGCCCACTGCCTCAGAGGAGGCGCATTCAAACCCAGGACGTCCCCCTATGCCTTCCAGGGCATGAGGGCAAAGGGCATAGAGCTGCTGGAAAAGGCCAAGGACCTTACGGGCCTTCCTATCGTGACCGAGATAATGGACATATCCCATCTGGATCTCTTTGAGAATGTGGATGTGATACAGGTAGGGGCCCGCAATATGCAGAACTTCGAGCTGCTCAAGGAACTGGGGACGGTCAGGAAACCCATATTGCTGAAAAGAGGTCTTTCCAGCACCTTGAAGGAGTTCCTCATGAGCGCCGAATACATAATGGCAGGGGGCAACGAAAACATCATACTGTGTGAACGGGGCATCAGGACCTTTGAAACGGCCCTGCGCAACACCCTCGACCTGGCGGCCATACCTTTCCTGAAACAGCGGACCCATCTTCCCATAATCGTGGATCCGAGCCACGCCTGCGGCATATCCGACATGGTCCTTCCCATGTCCATCGCGGCAACGGCTGCCGGTGCAGACGGCCTCCTCATCGAGGTCCACAACGACCCTGCCCATGCTCTGTGTGACGGACCCCAGTCTCTCAAACCGGAAGAGTTCGACGAGCTGGTCGGGAAAGTGGAAGCCGTAAGACCTTTCGCATACAGGGAGGGATCATGATAGCAGTAGTAGGACTGGGCCTCATAGGAGGCTCCGTGGCAAAAGCCATAAGCCGGAATACGGATCACGTAGTTTACGGATACGACAAAGATGACGCAGTGGAAAAAAAGGCCATAATGGTCAATGCCGTAGAGGGACACCTCAATGACCGGATACTGTCCCAGTGTGAAATGACTTTCATCGCCCTCTACCCGGAGGATACGGTGAGATTCATAGAGGAAAAGGCCTCCGTTTTCGCCAAAGGTTCCATAGTCATAGACTGCTGCGGCGTGAAAAGGGACGTATGCAGCAGGGCGAAAAAGATCGCCGAAAAAAACGGCTTCACGTTTTTGGGAGCTCATCCCATGGCCGGCCTTGAGCATGCGGGATTCGAATATGCCACCAGGTCTCTGTTCAACAACGCCTCCATGGTGCTGACTCCGGCCAGAGGCACGGCCATAGAAGATGTGGAGAAGGTCAAGGACATATGTCTGCGAATGGGGTTCTCCAACGTGGAGATATCCACCCCCGAAGAGCACGACCGGCTCATCGCCTTTACATCGCAGCTTGCCCACATAGTCTCCAGCGCATACATAAAGAGTCCTTCGGCCGAGGGCCATATGGGGTTTTCCGCAGGGAGCTACAAGGACATGACCAGAGTGGCGAAACTCAACGAGGATATGTGGACCGAGCTCTTTCTCAAGAACAGGGACAACCTGCTGACGGAGATAGATGCCCTCATGGGACAGTTGGAAAAATACAGGACCGCTCTGAAGGACGGTGATCGGGAAGGCCTTCACAGACTGCTCCGTGAAGGCAGGGAAAAGAAAGAACTCATAGATAAGGAACAGTTTTGATTTTACGGGAGAAATACCATGACGAAGCTTATGATAAATACCTCGTCTCCTTACCGGGTCCATATGGACAGGGGGCTCATGGATCATATGGGAGCCCTCGTGTGCGAAGATGTCTTGGAAGGAAAGAGCGGAGACAGGCATATATGTATCGTGGCCGATGCCTTCACCCACGAAAAGTTTTCCCACAGGGTGGAATCCTCTATGAGGGAAAAAGGGTTCACGGTACACAAGACCGTTTTTCCCCGCGGGGAAGACGCCAAGACCATGGGGAATCTGGAACGTCTTTTGGAATATCTCGCCGATGAGGGATTTTCCCGCAGCGACATGCTCCTTGCCCTGGGCGGCGGCACCATAGGCGACCTTGCCGGGTTTGCCGCAGCTTCATATCTGCGCGGGGTAAAATATATACAGGTGCCTACCACTTTGCTGGCCGCCGTGGATTCCTCAGTAGGGGGAAAGACAGCGGTCAACCTTTCCCGCGGCAAGAATCTGGCCGGCGCCCTGTGGCAGCCCTCTCTGGTCGTGCTGGACTTCGACGCTCTGGATACCCTGCCCCGGGACCAGATCCTCTGCGGCATGGCCGAGGTCATAAAGAGCGCTGTCATAGGCGATCCCGTCCTCTTCGAATATATATATAACGACGATGAAAAGGACAGAGATGTCTTCATGAGGGAATGTGTGGAGGCTGCCGTCAAAGTCAAGGCCCGCCTCGTGGAAGGGGATGAACGCGACAACGGCCGGAGGCAGCTCCTGAACCTAGGCCACACCATGGCTCACGCCATGGAGCTTTGCAGCGATTACAGCCTTTCTCACGGCATGGCCGTTGCCGTAGGCATGAGGGCCTGTGCAAGGGCTGCTTTGAAAATGGGCTGGTCCCGGACCGACTGCTTCACTCCCCTGGACCGGCTGCTGAAAAAGACCGGCTACGACCTGTCCTGCCCATACAGCCCGGCCCAACTGGCACAGGCGGCTCTTTCAGACAAAAAACGGCGGGGCCATACCATCACCCTTTCCGTTCCGATCGAAATAGGGCGGTGTGATCTGGTAAAGCTGCCTGTAGACCGTCTGGAAGAATTTTTTGCCATAGGCATGGATGAAGGAAAGTGATATATTATGGATATAAGAATGGGACCCGGAAAACTCAAAGGCACAGTCAGGGCCATGCCCTCAAAGTCTCACGGACACAGGCTCATGATCGCCGCATATCTTTCCGGAGAAAAGATCCCTCCCTGGAACTTTTCCAGGGACATACAGGCCACTGCAGAATGCCTGGGAGCCCTCGGTCGGCCGGAACCTGTTTTAGACTGCTGTGAAAGCGGTTCCACTTTAAGGTTCATGGTCCCCGTGACCATGGCTCTGAAAAACCGGGCTTCATTTTGGGGAAGAGGAAGGCTTCCGGAAAGGCCTATGGCTCCCCTTACGAATGAAATGAAAAAACACGGCTGTACTTTTTACAGCGACAGTGCCCCCTGCCATGGGTCCGACACCCTCCCCCACCCTGACAGCACGAAATTATTCGATGTCACCGGGCCCATGAGCGGGGGCAGCTTTTTCCTTCCCGGCAATGTGAGCTCCCAGTTCTTCACCGGGCTCCTCTTCGCCCTGCCCCTTACACGGGAAGGGGGTACCATCGAGGCCGAGGGGCCTCTGGAATCTGTTTCGTATATAGACATGACTCTCAAGGTCCTTGCAGACTTCGGCATCTCCGTCAACGCCGGCAGAGACGAAAAAAAAGGGAACATGTTCTACGAGATAAAAGGAGGACAAACCTATATATACCCCGGAAACCTCACCATAGAAGGAGACTGGTCCAACGGAGCCTTCTGGGAGACTGCCGCTGCTCTGGGCTCCCCCGTCATATGCCGCGGCCTGGATACAGATTCAGTCCAGGGCGACAAGGCGGTGAGAGCCTGCCTTGCCTCAATGAGGACGGAGGACACCGAGATAAACATTTCCCAGACCCCCGATCTGCTACCCATAATGGCGGTGGCGGCTTCGGCCATGCCGGGAAAGACCCTGTTCACAGGATGCGCCCGCCTTCGTATAAAGGAAAGCGATCGGCTCAGCTCCACGGCTGCCCTCATAAACAGTCTCGGCGGCCATGCTACAGAAGGTGAAGATTTCCTGGAAGTCAGAGGCAGAGCCTCCGTCTGTGCGGAAGACCCTGCTCACCCTCTGAAAGGCGGCGTCGTTTCCTCCTGTAACGACCACCGCCTTGTCATGGCGGCCGCCCTGGCCTCCACTATATCCGCAGGACCCGTCACGATCACGGGAGCGGAGGCTGTGGAAAAATCATGGCCTGGATTTTTCCGGGAATTCACAGAGGCAGGAGGCCGCATCAGTATCATAGGGCAAACGACAGGACAAAAATAAAGGATAAGACACAGCGAGGAGGTATATATGCGCTCCACATTCGGCAAAAATCTTAAAGTAGAGATCTTCGGAGGTTCCCACGAGGACTGTATAGGTGTTACCATCCGGGGCATAAAGAAGGAAATAATGGATGAGGTGGATCCGGTGCTCCTCCAGACATTCCTGGACAGGAGAGCTCCCGGCAGCTCCCCTTACGGCACACCGCGGAAAGAGCCTGACAGAGTGAGATGCACCTGCACCGATCCTTACACATATGTGATAGAGAACACCGACGTTCGAAGGAAGGATTATTCCCGTTTCAGAGATGTACCCAGGCCCGGCCATGCCGACTTCACCGCCCGGGAAAAATACAAAGGATCCCTGGATATGTCGGGAGGCGGCCCTTTTTCCGGAAGGATGACTGCGCCTTTATGCATCGTGGGAGGTATAGCGAAGCAGATACTCTCAAAGGTGGATATAGAAACGGGGGCCCATCTCCTTTCCGTAGGCGATGCGAAAGATCCGGCCTTCGATCCGGTGGATATCTCCCCCGAGGATCTCAGAGAACTGCAGTACAGGGATTTTCCCGTGTTCATCGAGGATTCCGGAGAAATGATGAAGGCAGAGATAGAAAGAGCCGCCAGCGAAGGCGATTCCATAGGAGCCTCCGTGGAGGCTGCTGCAGTGGGTCTGCCTATAGGCCTTGGCGGTCCCATGTACCAGGGCGCAGAGGGACATGTAGCCCGTATACTCTTCGGCATACCGGCGGTCAAGGCTGTGGAATTCGGGGCAGGGACCGGATTCGCGAGCATGAGAGGCTCACAGAGCAACGATCCCTTCACAGTGGACATTTCTCCCTCAGGTGAAAAAAGGATAGTCACCAGTACCAACAACTGCGGCGGCATACTGGGAGGCATAACAGACGGCATGCCCCTCATAGTCCGGGTAACTTTCAAGCCCACACCGTCTATCGCCCTGCCCCAGACTTCGGTGAACATGTCCACCATGCAGGAAGAGGAACTGGTCATAGGCGGCCGCCACGACCCCTGTGTGGCCGTGAGAGCGGTGCCGGCAGTGGAAGCTGCTCTTGCCGTCGCCATACTGGATCTCATGCTGGAAGACGAAGACTCATCCGACATATAGATATGACATGTGACTATATCTCCATAAACCGAAAGGAAACCGACATATGAAATGCGGACTCATAGGAAGGAAGCTGGGCCACAGCTACTCAAAAGAGATACACGAGATGCTCGGCCTTTACGACTATGAACTCATAGAACTGGAACCTGAAGATCTGGCTGATTTCGTGTCCCGTACAGATTTTTCGCCGGAAGGGTTTGCCGGGTTCAACGTTACCATACCCTACAAAAAAAAGATCATGGAACTCTGCCCCGATGCAGACCCGTCTGCAGAGAAAATAGGCGCGGCCAACACGGTATACGTGAAGGACGGAAAGCTGTGCTGTGCCAACACGGACCGTGACGGATTCCTGTATATGGCAGCCGGAGCCGGCATATCCTTTGAAGGCAAAAAAGCTCTGGTGCTGGGAAACGGCGGAGCTTCCCTCATGGTCCAGAGGGTCCTTTCAGAGGAAGGGGCTTCCTCGGTTTCCGTCGCAACGAGACATAAGGATCTGTCTTTCCCTTCAGGTTCCCGATCCGGGAAGATCGAGGTGGGATACGTATCCTACGATGCTCTTCCCGAAGACGCAGAAATCGTAATCAATACAACTCCCGTGGGCATGTACCCCGGCAGCTTTGACAAGCTCATAGACCTCGATTGTTTCCCCCGATGCACCGGCGTGCTGGATCTCATATACAACCCTCTGAGGACTCCCCTCATACTGGACGCCCTGGAGAGGGACATATCCTGTTCCGGAGGGCTTCCCATGCTGGTGGCCCAGGCCATCGCCGCAGCGGCCTTTTTTTCCGGCAGGGATCTTGGGGAAAGGACCGGAAGAGTGCTGGAAACTATGGAAAAAAATATCGAGAACATAGTCCTCACAGGTATGCCCGGCAGCGGTAAAACATCTGTAGGGAAAGCCCTGGCCGGAATAATGGACAGATCCTTCGTGGATCTGGACGAAGAAACGGTCAAACTTGCCGGCATGTCCATACCGGACATATTCCGCCGTTACGGAGAAGAGCGATTCAGGGATATGGAAAGCATTACACTGAAGAAATATTCGGCGGAAAAAGGACTGGTCATCGCCACGGGAGGCGGCTCCGTGCTCCGGAAAGAAAACCTGAGAGCCCTCAGAGCCAACGGCAGGATCGTCCTTTTGGAAAGACCTCTCCACGAGCTCCCCACAGATGGCCGTCCCCTTTCCGTGGATATGGATGCCCTGAAAAAAATGGAGGCCCGAAGGCGCCCCATTTATGAAAATGCCTGTGATATGAAGATAGTGAACGATTCCTCCGTCCGCTCTGCCGCCCGGGAGATCATGTCAAAGCTCTGACCCTTCGAAATATTCGTCTTTCAAAAGAGAATACACCAGCGTATCTCTCACTGTGCCGTCATATACGAGATAGGCGTACCTTTCGTGGCCCTCGTATTTGAATCCCAGTTTTTTGATGGTGCTCTGGCTTCGCAGATTTTCAGGACCTGTGGTTATGGACATGACCTCCGCTTTCATTTCCATGAAAGCGTATCTCATGACCGCTTTTCCCGCCTCGGTCATTATTCCCCTGCCCCAGTACTCTTCTGCAAGAGAATATCCCAGCTCAAAGCTCTTTACTCCGGGGCGGCGTTTGTCCTTTTCAAGGCCTATGCTGCCTATGATCCTGTCCTCTTCTTTCCATATTATCTTCCAGACGTCGTTGGGTATGAAAAGCTCTTTTATTATGCGCCGGGATTCCTTCACATTTTCGTGAGGCTTCCATCCGGCGTGAGGCCCTACATTGGGATTCTTCGCATAGGAAAAGAGGGCTTCTCCGTCGCGCCTTTCCCATTTTTTCAATATGAGCCTCTCCGTTTCCAGTGTCTTCATCTCTTCCTCTCGCGGATGTCCCCATGTCTTTTACAGACGGCCTGTCCGCCTTATTCCGTAGTGGAAAGTATCTCCTTGTTCTTTTCCACCTGGCTCACTTTCATGTTCTTCGCCTCTGCCGGATCCACTTCTTCCTCCAGGGCCAGTATAGTAGGACCTATATAGGTAGTATCTAATATCTCTCCGTCAAGGTTTATCTTGCTGTACTCTGTGAAATTCTGTCCCTTGATATAGAGCTGGTCGCCTATCCTGACCACTTCATCGACTTTTATCTCTTTCACGCCCATCCTCATATCGGTGGCCTTGTATGGTGTTGTCCCGTCGTCCCCGTATATGAACTTGTCTCCGTAGAGTATGTCGTATTCCAGCATATGGAGGCCGGACATGTAATCGCTGTGGCTCATATGGTTTTGGTGATAGGTCGTCATGGTACCCACATGTATGTCCAGCTGTTCTAAGACCATGGCCCCCAGCTGATACATGTAATAGTCGTTTCCGTCCATGTCGCCTGTATCCAGGTCATAGTTGGACCATACCAGATAGTCGGTCTGATATTCGTTCTGCCCTTCTATCTCGTCTGCGCTCAGGCTCTCTATGGCGGGAAGATGATCCCCGTAAGCTATGAGCACCACGTCTTCATCATATCCTTCCAGCATCTCCGTCAGGTCTTTTATGAACTGATCCATCTCATAAAGCTGGTTCCCATAGTATTCCCACTGCCATTTCAGCTCTTCAGTAGGAGCCTCCTCCACCGTTATCTCAGGGTCCATTATCAGCTGCTCCGTCGGGTATGAGCCATGGCCCTGGACCGATATGGTATATATATAATCCTCGTTGGGAGTAGATTCAAGGGCGTCCTCTATCTGTTTCGTAAGGACATCATCTCTCGCCCAGTTCTTGGGAGTGTTCGTGACTCCATTCATATATTCCAGAGAAGTAAAAGTATCAAAGCCCAGATGTTTGAATACTTCATTCCTGCCGTAAAATACTCCCCTGTGATTGTGTATGGCGTGGGTCGAGTATCCGATATCCTTCAGGTTATACGGTATGCTCTCGCATACTTCATCCTTCATCACAGTCTTGTAGGGATATTCCCCCGGACCGAAGAACTTGGTCCTCATGCCCGTCATGGCTTCGAACTCCGTGTTGGCGGTACCTGCTCCCAAAGAGGGGACCTCCACTTTGCCTGATGTATTTTCTTCCATGAGTTTGCGGAAGTTGGGGATGGGGTCTTTTGAGAACTTTACATCATTGAGGATCATAGGATCGAAGAAAGACTCCAGCTGCAAGAATACGATGTTGGGATGGGACTCGCTGCCGTCGAGAGTATTGCCTCCCACCTTCGTCTTGAGCTCTCTCTTAGTGAATATGTCCCGCACCGCTTCTGCCGAATAATCGCCGGGTCTGCTTATTCCCGTATCGAAGGCCGTCACTATGAAGGAATATGTGAATCCGTTGTCTCTGAAACCGTAGGCAAGGTTCGGAAAATATGTATCCACCAGATCGACTTTCACCGCCAGCCAGGATATGCCGAAGGTACCTGCCACTATTATCATCACTGCAGCGATATGTTTCCTGTAGTCTATCTTTTCCTTTTTCTTAGGCGCTTTTATGAACAGTATTATCAGGACCGCCGCAAGGAGGACCACTGCCGTTATGATGAGGGTCAGTTCAGTCCTCGTGAAATAGTTGGTGGCAAGAGAAAGACCGTCGGCCAGTTCTTTCAGGTCACTTACGGTAAAGGGCGTCATACGATGCCCCAGTATTATCCCGTTGGTTATGCCCAGTCCCAGCCAGAACATGGATATCACGATATACATGAACACCCTGCGCTTCGTGAGCAAAGCTATGGAGAAACTCGCAAATATCAAAAGGGAATTGAAACCGAATACCAGAGGATGCTCAAAGGCGAATCCGATGCCCGCCAAGGGGCTCTGTCTTGCCAGCATCTCTATAAGCAGGTTTATCCCCAGGGCCAGCACTATACAAAGGCAAAGGCCGTTATGTAAATATTTTCTGTAAAACTCTTTCATATCATCATGCGCCGCTCATATGCGGTCCGTTCTCTCGTCATCTGTGTGCTATGTTTCACCTGCAGACCTCAGCCACCTTGTTGGCCAGGCCGGCAAACTCTCTTATATCCAAAGTCTCTCCTCTCCTGCCGGGATCTATCCCCGCAGAAACCAGTACCCTTTCCGTCGTCTCCCTGTCCATGCCCTCCAATCCCGTAAGACAGTTCCTGAGGGTCTTCCTCCTCTGCCGGAAAGCGGCTTTTATACAGGTGAAAAAGATCTCTTCATCAGTCAGTTCCACCGGTTTTTTCTCTCTTATGTCCATCCTCAGCACCCTTGAATCCACATTGGGACTGGGTATGAAGGCGTCCCTCGGCACATCGGTGACCTCGTATACCCGGGAATAGTATTCCGCCGCCAGAGAAATGGTCCCGTAGGCCTTCGTAGACGGTGAGGCTCCTATCCTTTCAGCCACCTCTTTCTGCATCATGGCTGTCAGGCTCTTTATCCGTGACGGGCTATCGCCGCTCTCCTTCAGGACCTTCAATATTATGGGAGTGGTTATGTAGTATGGAAGGTTCCCCACCACCTTCACGGCACCGAAACCGCCTGTGTCCTCCCGGCTTATGATCTCCGCCAGGGACGTTTTCAATATATCGCAGTTGAGTATCTTCACGTTCTCATAAAAAGCAAAGGAATCTGTGAGCACTTCAGTCATACGCCGGTCTATCTCCACCCCCACCACTGCGGCGGCTCTCTCCGCCAGCCGGGCAGTGAGCACCCCCAGGCCCGGACCTATCTCTATTACCAGATCCTCTTCACCTATGTCTGCACCGTCACATATCTCCTCTATGACATGGTCGTCTGTGAGGAAATTCTGGCCCAGGCTCTTTGACGGGGTGACTCCGTAAGCCTTCAGTCCTCTTTTAACTCTTTCCGCTGCGCAAAGCTCCATTGAATTCTTCCTTCGTCACACCGTATCCGTTGAGTTTTCTCAGGAACGCCCCGGCATTCCCGTAGCCTATCCCCAGGGCCTTCCCCATGCGCTGCCTTTCCTTCGCGGCTCCCGGCCGCCCTGCGAGACCGGCTTCGAACAGGTCCTCAGGAGAGAATATGTCCTCTCTCTCCGTCAACCGGGCCCTGGCCTTTTCCACTGCTTTCCGGATATCTTCTCCTGTGGCGTTTTCCACGCCTATGTCTCCTTTTTTCTCGGCCTCGCTCCTTGTGAGGAAAGCCTCCTTCGCTTCGGGGAACCTCTCTTTGAGTTTCCTCCTTATGTTTTCTCCTGCATGGTCAGGATCTGTCAGTATGAGTATCCCTCTGCCGGCATATGCCTTTGCTATGAGCTCCAGCTTTTCCTCTGTGATCCCGAAGCCGTGAGTCTCTATGACGTCCGCTCCCGGGAAAGCCTCTCTAACGGCTCTCAAATCGTTGCGGCCCTCTACTATTATCACTTCTTTTACTCCACTGACTGTCCCCCTATTGTCTTTTCCTTTATCCTTGTCCCCGTCCACTTCATTCACCTGTTTTACCGTCATCGGGAAGGACATAGAGAGATTCACCCGGCATTATCATATTGAGCAGTTCTCTCGCCTTGCTCTCTATGAGTTCCGGATCGTCTGAGTCTTCCAGCTGACTGTCCAATTCTTTTTTTTGCTGCTCCAGCTTTTCCTGCTGTGCCAAAAGCTCCTTTTGTTCGAGCTTCAGATCGACTATCCTGTATAAAGAAAAAAAAGCAAAACCCAAAACAGCCAGGATTATCGCCACAGGTATGAGTTTCTTCCGTCTCGCTGACCTCTTCCTGCGTCTCTTTCGCTGTTCCTCCGGCGTTTCCGGCCGTCTCCTTTCCGCAGATCGTCTCTTTTTTTCCATAGAATCCCCTGTTTAATGGTTTCTTAATATTCGCAAGTTATTATACCATATATGTGATAAAATAAAAACGATGACCGGGCTCCGCCGGTCATATGGTCTATGCCGGATATCACATATATCATCCGGCATCACATAGTATCAAACACGTCAGGAGTCTCCATATGCGGATTTTAATAGTTGAAGATGAAAAGAACCTTAACAGGATACTGACAAAAAAACTCACTCAGGAGGGGTACAGCGTGGATTCCTGTTTTGACGGAGAGGAGGGCCTGGCCTTTCTCGAATCCACTGAATACGACGTAGTCCTTTTGGATATAATGCTTCCCGTCATGGACGGTATGACGGTCCTTAAGACTGCAAGGCAAAAAGGCATCCACTGTCCCATCATGATGCTCACTGCGAAAGACGCCGTTTCCGATAAGGTGGCGGGCCTGGATCATGGCGCTGACGATTATCTCACGAAGCCCTTCGCCCTTGACGAGCTCATGGCCCGCATCAGGGTACTTACCAGAAAATCCTCTGCCTCTCCGGGCAAGACCAGCCGGCTGGAAATAGCCGATCTGGAAATGGACATCTCCTCCCGCACCGTTACCAGGGGCGGACAGGAAATAAGCCTTTCGGCAAAGGAATTCTCCATATTGGAATATATGATCCTAAACCGGGACGTGGTCCTTTCCCGGGAAAAAATAGAGTCCCACATCTGGAACTACGACTATGAAGGCAGTTCCAACATGGTGGACGTGTATATAAGGTACCTGAGAAAAAAGATAGATGAAGGCCATGACAAAAAACTGATCCACACTGTCCGCGGCGTAGGCTACGTACTGAAGGAAGACTGACCGGTAAAATGATAAAAGGAAAAGAAAACAGCACAGTTGTGAAAAAAAGCAGCAAAAGCAAACGGGTGAGGAAATTCTCCATAAAGAAACGGGTCACCTTTTGGTATGTGGCCATGTTCGTGGTGATTTTGCTCCTTGCCTTTTTTTTGCTGATATCCTACGGTCAAAAGATGATGGAG
This sequence comes from uncultured Bacillota bacterium, assembly GCA_949284065.1. Classification (GTDB taxonomy): domain Bacteria; phylum Bacillota; class Clostridia; order Peptostreptococcales; family Anaerovoracaceae; genus CASDUO01. The sequence goes on along the minus strand of CASDUO010000023.1, from coordinate 29,242 downwards.
ACCAACGCGAGGGGGGATCTTGAAACCATCGTCGACCAGAGCGTTTCCGATGTGCGTCTCTATGACGGAGATCTCACCATAGACGACGGTCTCGAGGATTATGTTGACGGCGTAAACATACTGGTCCTCCGCAACAACGGCCTCATAGTCACAGGCCTGTATTCCCAGGACTTTCTTGAAGATGTGCCTTTCAAGGCCGATGAGGTCCGCAGGGTGGAACCGCCTGAAGATTCTCCCGACGATACCCCTTTCTTCGTCTACGACAGAAAGCTGCAGTATTCCGACGATCCACCTGTCTGGATCAGGGGCGTGTCCTCAGCTGCAAAAGACGACATCTTCCCTGCAACATCCAACGTCAGCATGATGTTTTTCATGGCCCTTCCCTTCCTGGTCCTCGTGGCTGTCATGGTGGGCTACTACATAACGAAACGGGCCTTTGCGCCTATCAACCACATAATCGCCACTGCGGAAAACATCCAGGCGGGGAAAGACCTTTCAAAACGCATAGAGATAGAGGGCCTTGAAAAGTTCGGCAAGGATGAAATATACATGACTGCCAAAACCTTCAACGATATGCTGGACAGACTGGAGGCCTCTTTTGAGATGGAACGACAGTTTTCCAGGGATGCGTCCCATGAACTGCGCACTCCCATTGCTGTCATAATGAACCAGAGCCAGCTCGCCCTGGAAAATCTCGATGACAGGGAAGAGGTGGAAGAGGCCTTCAGGACCATATTGGCTCAGTCGGAAAGGATGTCAGGCCTCACCAATGAGCTGCTGGCCCTTGCCAGAGCCGACCGCAACATGCTGCAGCTGAACTGTGAAGCCATGGATCTTTCAAAGACCGTCGATACCCTTGCCGCCACCATGGACATCACCGCCGCAAAAAATAATGTAAAGGTCACTTCAAATTGTCAGGAAAGTGTTATAATAAACGGAGATGCAGCCCTTATAGAGAGGATGCTGGAAAACATAATAAGCAACGGTATCAAATATAACAAACCCGGCGGCACTGTGGAGCTCAGGCTCTTTGAAGAGAACAGTATCCCTACCCTCGTCATCGAGGACACGGGCATAGGCATACCGGATCATGCTCTTCCGAAAATATGGGACCGGTTTTTCCGCGTCGACGATGTGCGTAATGCAGATCAGAGCGGCAGCATGGGGCTCGGTCTTTCCATGGTCAGACAGATAGCCAACGCCCACCATATAGACATAGATGTGGAAAGCCGCCTGGGAGAAGGGACCTCTTTCATTTTGAGGTTCTGCAAAGACAGAGAGTAGGATGACGATATGAAGTACGACGATAAACAATGTTTTATACACAAGATCCGGGTAAGATATTCGGATCTTTTCGAAGATGGAAAAATCGGACCTGTACAAATAGTCAAATACATACAGGATCTTGCCGTAGAACATTCCAACCACATAGGATACGGCACCGAATTCCTCCAGGAGCGTCATCTGGCATGGCTCCTCCTGTACTGGGACATAGATATTTACAGGCTTCCTGCTGACGAAGAGGAGCTCACCGGCATGACCTGGTCCAGAAAACACAAGCACATACAGGCAGACCGTGACTCGGAGATACTGGATGAAAACGTAGAACCGGTGTGTTATGCATCAGCGAGATGGGTCATAACAGACATAGCCAAGAGACGGCCATACAAGATGCCCCAGGATTTTTTCCTCCCCTACCTATTTCCTGACCCCAGGCCCATAAAAGAACCTGATTACAGTTTCCCGCCTGTCGATGAGGAACTCCTTTTCAGCGAAAGAGAGTTCACCGTCACGAGAAGGGACATGGACAACAACGATCATGTGAACAATTCCGTTTATGTGGAGTGGGCGATGGATGACGTTGACGACGACACCTGGGCCTGCAACAGGATAAAAAAAATAAAGGTCGCTTACAAACACGAACTCAGACGGGGCGCCCGGGTCCTGACCAAATACTATCTGAACAAGGACCATCCCGGCGGTATGTATACCACATCTATGATCTTCGATAAGGAGGATCCGGGAACCATGTGCGCCATGGTCACTTTCTTCTGGGGACCCAAAGAGGACTCCGCTTAAGTAGAGGCCCGGAGTTCATTTTCCCTTTCCATGTAACATCTGCATTTCGATCCCTCCGGTGTCACACCGGTGTCTTTGCATATGGAACATCTGTAACGGGGATTTTCAAAATCCACAGGTATGCCGGCTGCACTGAGCAGCTTTTTCCTCTTTTCCTGCAATTCTTCCGTCTGCTCTTTTATAGCTCCTATCTCCTGCTGCGCTCCGGCTCCGCCGTCGATGGCCACATGTATCATGCGGGTGTTCAGGTCGATGAGGCTGTCGTCTATTTCTCTTATCTCGGGTATCATCTCATGTACCCTGTCCTTTCGCTCCGCCGCCTCTCCTTCCGCTTTTTCTCTCAGTCTGCTGTAATATTCTTTGACACGGTTATATGATACCGCATCCTCCTTTTCCCTGGTGCCCCGGATGACCTTGTCCACATATTTGATATTCGGGTTGTTTATGGCCGCAGTCTTGTCACAGGCCTTTATCACCTCGTCCACCGTACAGTTGAGATCGTCGAACCAGGAATCTATGAGCCTCTTTTCTTCTGCGGTGAGACCCCGGAAGAATCCCATGGCCTTAGCGACGCTTTTGTATTCTCCCTGTCTCTTTCCCGTTCCCGCCTGATGTTCTCTCGCCTCTTCTTCGGTCCTTATATCGTTCCTGGCCCAGTTCAGTATTATGGCTCTCACATATTTCCTGTCTGTGTTGCCCTTGTTCCTGCCCTCTTCATAGGCCACGGTCACCATAGCCGGCTCCAGGTCGTATTCCTCGATCATCCTGTTCACATCTGCGATCTCTGTGCCGGAGACGGCTCTTTCCGCCGTTTTCTCTATTTTTTCCCACATAGCCTTGAGGTCTCCGTCCCAACGCAGAGGACTTGCTCCCCCTGGGGTCGGGGCATGGCTGTCAGCTCTCCGGTTTTCTCTTTTCTTCCTGTCCGTGTTGCCGTATATGAATTCTTTCAAAGACAAAAAAACCGGAGCCCCTTCTTCCATCTCCACGACTCCTTTGCTCGCCCAATACCGCCAGGCCTCTGCTGCGGTGCCTTTAGGCAGGTCCAGCTCAGCCTCTATATCCCTGTCGTCTATTTCCTCCTCAAGGCCGGCGGCCATGAGTCCGAACAGATAGACTTTCGTATATGTTTCCGGTGCTACAGCCATATATTCTCTTATGAACACATTCTCAACAGAGGTGTCTCCAAGGAAACACTCTCTTGTTTTGTTCTTTCCGTAACTCAATCTTCCTGCGCCTCACTTCAATCTCTCGTTTATTTTTTCCAGCAAAGCATCTACATCCACATCGTGGCCCATGGCTGCATCTTCTATGCTCTCCATGGCCGAACCGGGACATCCGATGCAGGTCAGTCCGAAAGATCCGAATACATCTGCCAGTTCCGGATACCTGTCCAGCACCTGATAAACGTTGTCATCTTTTTTGATCATGGGAATGAGCCTCCTCATCGTAATAATTCACGAATCTCGTCCTTGTTTCCTGCCATGTTACTTTTATGTTTCCCGTAGGTCCGTTCCTGTGTTTAGCCAATATGACCTCACATAACCCCGGTACAGCTTCGTCGTTATACACTTCGTCCCTGTAAAGGAACACCACCAGGTCGGCGTCCTGTTCGATGGAACCTGACTCTCTCAGGTCGGACAGGATCGGTCTGTGATCCGCCCTCAGCTCCGGTGCCCTGGACAGCTGGGAAAGGACTATCACAGGACACTCCATTTCTCTTGCCAGCTGCTTCATTTCTCTGGAAAGCATGGATATTTCCTGCTGGCGGTTTTCCGCCCTGCCGTCTCCGCTCAAAAGCTGCAGGTAATCGAGCACTATCATGTCGAGACCTTTTTCCGCCTTGAGCCTGCGGCATTTGTTCTTGATCTCCATTATCCTTATGCCCGGTGTATCGTCTATCTCTATGGGAAGGGTGGACAGGCTGTTTGCGGCCTGCATGATGTCGCTCCAGTCCTCTGCAGTGAAATCTCCCGTCCTTATCTTTTGGACATCCACTCCCGACTCCATGGCCAGGAGTCTCTGTGAAAGCTGTTCTTTGGCCATCTCCACGCTGAAGAACAGGACCCTGTTTTTCTTGCGCGCGGCGTTCCTGCCTACTGTCAGCGCGAATGCGGTCTTTCCCATGGAAGGTCTGGCCGCCAGTATTATGAGATCGGAATTCTGGAACCCGGCAGTCTTCCTGTCCAGCTCATCCAGTCCCGACGGTACGCCCATGACGCTGCCTCTGTTTTTATACCTTTCCCCTATGACCTTCAGATCGCCTTTGATCACGTCCTTCAGTTCTTCCACATCTTTTTTCTGTTTTCGCTCCACCACCTCAAAGATGTTTTTTTCTGCGAAATCCATTATGGCAGATGCGTCCATAGTCTCTTTATAACATTCTTCCTGTATGTCCACTGCCGTTTCTATGAGCTTGCGCATACCTGCCTTATCCACCACCATCTGGATATGTTCCCCTATGTTGGCTGCAGAGGGGACTTCCGACGGGAGGGAGGATATATATCCCCTGCCGCCTACCAGATCCAGAGTACCTCTCTTTTTCAGCTCGTCAGCTACAGTCAGAGAATCCACCTGGGAATTTTTTTGCTCCAGGGCTTTTATGGCGGCAAATATCTCGCCGTTGTTCTTGTTGTAAAAATCCTCCGGTTCAAGTCTTTCCAGAGCATCGAAAAGCTTGTCCTTGCTCAGCATGGCTGCGCCCAGGACCGACTTTTCCGCCTCCGGGTTGTTGGGAGGTATCCTGTCCATACTCTTCCTGTCTCCTGACGTCTATACTGTAACTTTGACTTTCAGTCCGGCACTTATTTCCGGATACACCTTTATGTTCACTTCCATGGTGCCTGTGTGCTTTATGGGAGAATCCAGCACTATCTTCTTTTTGTCCACATGTATCCCCTGCTGCTCTTCCAGGGCATCAGCTATGTCTTTTGAGGTTATGGACCCGAAAAGCCTGCCGCCTTCTCCGCCCTTGCTCTTTATCTCCAGCTCCACGGATTCCAGTTTTTCCTTCAGTTCCAGGGCCTTTGCCTTTTTCTCTTCTTCCTTTTCGGCCATTATCTTCTTTTGCTTTTCCAGGCTCCTTATGTTCCCGTCGGTGGCCTCCTTGGCAAAACCCTTCGGGATGAGCATGTTCCTCGCATATCCGTCGCTTACTTTTACTACTTCTCCTGCTTTTCCCGCACCTTTGACGTCTTTCAACAATATCACTATCATTTTTCTTTCTCCAATACTTTCAATACGCTGTCTATGGCATCCTCAGGCGACATATCCATCTGTGCGCCTGCCGTGTTCAGATGTCCTCCCCCTCCGAATTTTTCCATTATGGCCTGTACGTTTATGTCGCCGAGGGATCTGGCGCTTATGACGGTGCGCCCTTTGGCGTTGCGTCCCGCTACGAAGCTCACGTGTATGCCTTTTATGGTAAGGAGTTCGTCGGCCACCTGTGAGTTTATTATCTGAGCATCCGTATTGTTGCCCTCGCATACGGATACGGCCACTCCGTTCCCCGGGAACCTTGCGTCGGCAATGCACCCTGCTCTGACCTTGAACACCTCCAGATCTGTCTGGAAGAATTTTTTTACCTCTGCCGTATTGGCTCCGCATCTTTTGAGCCACGCGGCCGTTTCAAAAGTCCGCACTCCTGTCTTCACACTGAACCTGTTGGTATCCACCATCATTCCGGCCATCAGCGCATTGGCTTCGAATTCCGTAAGCTTCTTTTTTTCCAAAGTGAACTGCAATATTTCAGAAACCATCTCCGCCGTAGATGACACATAGGTCTCCATATATGAGAGGATGGGCCTGCTCATGAAGTCCTCGGCTTTGCGATGGTGATCGATTATCGCATATTTCTGCGATATTTCCAGCAGCTCTGCACATTCCAGTATGCTGGGCCTGTGGGTATCCAGTATTATTACCAGAGTTTCAGAATTGGTCTCCGCAATGGCTTCCCCGCTTTTTATGACGTTATACTTGCCCTGTGCCAGGGCTCCCCTATACATCACGTCCAGAGCATCGTTGCACTCGTTGACTACTATATATGTCTTAGGGTTTATGGGCAAGGCCAGCGCCGCTATGCCCAAAGCCGAACCAAAACAGTCCATGTCGGGATTTTTATGCCCCATTATCACCACATTGGGAGATGTCTCTATGAGTCTGCAAAGGGCATGGCCTATTATCCTGGATTTTCCCTTATTGGCTTTTTCCGGCGCCTGTGTGGTGCCTCCGAAATAGAATATGTCCTTCCCGTCTTTTATGACCGCCTGGTCTCCTCCGCGGCCCAGGGCAAGATCCAGGGCGTCACCGGCAAACTCGTCGGTCTCTCTGGGCGTGGCCCCTCTTATTCCTATGCCTATACTTAAGGTTATTGGAAAATCGAGAGGCGTATCCAACTGTTTTATGTCATCCAGTATGTTGAACTTGCTCCTCACCTGTTCGTCGCAGTATTTTTTTTCGAATACCAAAAGATACAGGTGGGCCTTGAACTTGGTCAGAGACGCATTCATCTGTGTCGCCCAGATGTTTATCCTCTTTTCTATATCTGTGGCTACCTGGAGTTTTTCCTCTTCGGTAAGGGCATTATCGAGCTCGTCATAATTGTCCACACTTACCTGGGCGATGCACATGGCATCTGTATTCCCCTCTTTGTAGCCTTTTTCTTTGTTTTTTGCCATTGAAACAACTCCCTTGGGATTTAGGGTTAGATTATATCATATCCGCGGCGTAATATAAAGGCAAACCCATGCCGGAAAGTCTCTCCTGGAACTTCGGGCTCCTCGAAAAGGGTGTTATGGGTGTTTTCCAACATATAGTCAAAACCTTAAGCAAAAAGATACGAAACCTGTTTGTTCAGACTGATTGAATTTCTCACCTCTTTGTATCCAAGCTAAAATTCAAAATCCGGTAGGAGCTGATATGATGGAATAAAAGTGGTGACAATATATGGTAAAAAATATTACAATAAAGTAGCCAGATATGGAATACCACCCTACTATTATACTCAGCTACAGCAGCAAATATTTGGCTTAAATGCTCCTTATGGATATTTGACTGTACTATTTGGAACTTCCTGGGAAATATGTTCGTTTTTCATTTGGAGAGATCAGAAAGTAATAAATCAACTTATTATAGAAGATACCAAAACATGGAATATAATAGAGCAAAAACGCCCAGCAGACTTTGATATAGGTGTAGAGATTAAAGATACAGGGGAGGAAACAAAATGAGTGGAGTAAAAGTACCTACAAATGCGGCAGGGGTTGATTCCTCTGCCGACTATAGTAGCGTAGACATGGATCTTCCATTATTTTTGGCTACTTTAGGATGTCTTGCATTTATAGCCCTTATGTTTCTTGCATCAGTAGTTTTTTATGAAAGTATAAAAGATTATAAAAAAGTAGGCACAGTTAGAAAATGGCTATTTTGTGTAAACTCTATATACTTGCCTGGGGTAATACCTTTTTATTTACTTTTAACAGAGCGGTATTGGTGGCTTCTAACATCCCCTATTATCATTATAGTAGTTGATTTATTATTACAGATGATATTTATAAGCCCTACATTAAAACATCTAAGAGAACCTGAAGAAGAAAAAATGAAAATTTGCATACCTATCAACAGCAAGCTCTTTAGATAAAGTGCTTTTGTTAAAGTGATGGTCCCTATCGCGGGATCTCCACCTTATCCAGTATACCGGATATGTGGGCTATAGCCATGCCGTAATTGGTTATAGGAGTACCGTCGGCACGGGCCCGGTTTATCCTGTCCATCATGTATTTCCTGTTGAACATACAGGCGCCGCAGTGGATTATGAGATCGTATCTCTTCGTGCTTTTAGGGAAGTCTGAGCCGCTGACGATGTCGATCTTCAGATTCTCCCCGTGGATCTTACGCAGCATACGGGGGATCTTCACTCTACCTATATCTTCCTCCAAAGGGGCGTGTGTGCAGGCCTCAGCTATGAGGACCCTGGAATCCTCCGTAAGGCCGTCTATGGCCTTTGCTCCCTCCCTGAGGATTTCCCCGTCGCCTTTGTAGGCTGCCAGGAGCACGGAAAAAGATGTGAGCTTCGTCTGTTCGGGCTTGAGCTCATACACTGTACTGAATATCTGAGAATCGGTTATCATAAGGGCAGGAGGCTCTTTCAAACCGTCCAGAGCTTCCTTCACATTGTCCCCTGTGACGGCTATGACCACTGCCTTGCTGTCCAAAAGTTCCCTTATGGTCTGTACCTGAGGGAGTATGAGCCGGCCTTTGGGGGCCTGTATGTCCTGGGGCATGACGAGGAGCACTTTATCTCCCTTACCCACCATGGATCCGAGTATCTTGCGGACATGGAACTCTTCAGGCATGTTGTCTGCGATGGCCTTCCTTATTTCCTCCAGACCGTCGCCTCTCAGGGCGCTTGCCAGGATAGGGGCGATATTGAAGACCATGCTGACCTTTTGCTGCAGTGCCAGCCTGTCTCCCCTGTCGAATTTGTTGATGACCGGTATCACGGGCACTCCGCTGGCTTCCAATTTGTCCAGCCACTGCTTTTCGTGATCCAGCGTCCCTTCCTCAAAGAGCAGTATGGCGATGTCGGTTTTCTTTATCACCTCTTCCGTCATCTCCACTCTCATCTCTCCCAGGCTGCCCACATCGTCAAATCCGGCAGTATCTATGAATACCACCGGTCCTACGGGATAGAGCTCCATGGATTTGTACACCGGGTCCGTAGTGGTCCCTGCACGGTCACTGACCAGAGCCACTTTATGCCCGGTAAGGGCATTTATCAGTGAGGATTTCCCGCTGTTCCTCCTGCCGAATATGGCTATATGGAGTCTATCTCCTCTTGGTGTATCGTTCAAGCTCATATATTCCTGATCATGACCTTCCCATAAGGTCATGCTCTCCTTTCTATTCGATCATCTGCTTACCGGATAGGGGCCGTCCCCCGCACGGTCATCATCGTCTGCATATCTACAGCCTGAAATCTCTTGCACCGCGGTCAAGTTCATTCAGGTGTTCCATCACGATATCCTTCACCTTTTCGTTAGGTATCATCGCCACACGTTCCTCTATGAGCTTCTCGCCTTTCTTTTTCGTTTCCCCGTCAGCGTAATCCTCAAGATATTCTTTCAGGGTCATCAGAGCGTTGGGCTGACATATATTGGCTATCTGACCTGATTTCACCAGACTCATGAACCTGTCTCCCGTACGGCCCTCTCTATAGCAGGCTGTACAAAAACTGGGCACATATCCCAGATCTATGAGCCATGAAACCACTTCTCCCAGCGTTCTCTTATCGCTCACGTCGAATTGAGCGGAGTTGTCCTCTTCCTTTTCCTCCTCGACATAGCCCCCTACGCTGGTCCTGCTGCCGCCGCTTATCTGAGAGATGCCCAGAGCTAAGCATTCCTCTCTGGTTTTTTTGCTTTCTCTGGTGGACATTATCATCCCCGTATAGGGCACAGCTATCCTGAGGACCGCCACTATCCTCTTGAAGACATCATCGGGTACTGCGTTGTCGAATTCCTCCACGTCGATATCGTCGGCCGGTCTTATCCTGGGCACGCTTATAGTGTGAGGGCCGCAGCCGAAAGTATCCTCCAAATGCTGTGCGTGCATGAGGAGCCCGACGAAATCGTATTTGTAATTCTCCAGTCCGAAAAGCACTCCGCAGCCAACATCGTCTATGCCCGCTTCCATAGCCCTGTCCATGGCTTCCGTGTGGTACGCGTAATCGCTCTTAGGTCCCGAGGGATGGAGTTTTTCATAATCTTCCTTGTGGTAGGTTTCCTGGAACAGTATATATGTGCCTATACCTGCATCCTTCAGTTTTTTGTAATTCTCCACAGTGGTGGCGGCGATGTTCACGTTGACTCTCCTTATATCGCCGTTCTTATGATGTATGCTGTATATGGTCTTTATGCTTTCCAGTATGTATTCTATGGGGTTCAGTGTGGGATGTTCCCCGGCCTCTATGGCAAGTCTCTTATGTCCCATGTCCTGGAGTGCTATGACCTCTTCCCTTATTTCATCCTGGGAGAGCTTTTTCCTCCTGATGTTTTTGTTCTTGCCGTGGTAGGGACAGTATGTGCATCCGTTTATACAGTAGTTGCTGAGATACAAGGGGGCGAACATGACTATCCTGTTGCTGTAGAACTTCTCCTTTATCTCCCTTGCCAGAGCGAATATCCTCTGCTGTACCTCCGGATCTTCACAGGCCAGGACCACCATGGCGTCCCTGTACCCCAGACCCTTGCAGTCTTCCGCTTTGTCCAATATCCCGTTTATCAGTTCCAGGTCGTCTTTGTTTTTTTCGGCATAGTCCAGGGTCTCCAATATCTCCTCATGACATATGAATTCCTCTGCCTTCCTCGATCTGCTGTCGTACATATTTCCCTCCTTGCAACCGACCGGGACATCACCTGAGTCCGGTCTCTTCTCTCATGTATCTCTCAAAACCCCTTATACGGGGATCCTTCCTATCTCTTCAAGCATCTCCTCTATCTTCCGGCGATCCCTCTTTATATCGGTACGCTGCAGATCCGCCGGATATATGTCGTAGTCTTTTTTGTACCGGTCCGGAGTGACCTTTTTCATTATGACATTGGCTCCGCAGGAAAAAGCTTTTTCCCTCTCCCGGGGAGAAAGGACTCCCAGGGCTGTCGTCACAGGCAGGTTGGCCTCCGGCAAAAGGAGCCTTGCAAAAGCCACGGCTCTTTTTGTCATCTCCGCGCTTCCGTTCTCCGCCCCTGCCAGTTCGGTGTCCGGATGGGCTATGAATGGCCCTATCCCGGCCATGTCGCACTCCAGCTCCTTCAGCAGCAGGAGATCTTTTGCTGTAGTCACGGCGTCGGCTCCGGGGAGCCCCGTCATGAATCCGGACCCCGTTTCATAACCCAGGGCTTTTATGTCCCTCAGACATCTCAGTCTTTCCTCAAGGGTCCCGCAGGGATGGAGTTTTTCGTACAATTCCGCATCGGCCGTCTCATGGCGCAGCAGATATCTGTCCGCTCCCGCTTCTCTCAGGTTCCTGTAGGTGTCATAGGGCAATTCTCCGCAGCTGAGAGTCACAGCTACATCCTCGTCATATTCCTTTATGCTCCGGACTGTTTTCGCAAGTTCCTCGCCGCCGTTGCCCGTAAATCTCTCATCCTCCCCTGACTGGAGCACTATGGTCCTGTAGCCTGCGTCTATGGCCTGCTTCGCCGTTTCCAGTATTTCTCCGGATGACATCCTGTACCTTCTTACCTGTCTTTGATCTGCGTTTATACCGCAATATCTGCATCTTCGCCGGCAGCAGTTGGAAAATTCTATTATGGCCCTTATGAACACCTCATCGCCTTTTTCTCTCTGCCTTATGCGGTCGGCCTCTTCGTATATGGGGGAAAAATCGTCTCCCGTCAGGGCTTCCCATATTTCCCGTTCTTTTTCTGTGACTTCTCTTTTCGTCATACAGTCCATAAAAAATGCCTCCCGGCAATGACCGGAAGGCTGTAACTACAACAAGATCCTCCTGTTATCATTGCCTTTCACCTCGGTATCCCGAAGGACCCTCGGCGTCAGTACAAATCCAGTTTCATACAGTGCATATTTGTATGTTATCGTCTGCTCAGTACATACTATACCCCGCAGACATAAAAATCAATCCTAAAATCCCATTATCTCGCCTCGGCGAATTCGATGGCCTCCTTGCCGGAGACATGCTCCATCTCCATTTCCAGGGCGCACACTCCTTTCAGTTTGTCCTCGATCTCTTTGCCGGCTCCGGCCATGAAATCAGCCGAATATTTTTGGGCCAGCAGCATAAGGACTTTTCTCTTGTCCTCGTCCTTTTCCAAAAACCGCACTTTGCCGAAGACTATGACGCTCCTGAAGTATGTGGTGTACTCTTCCGGGACGACCTGGTCGGTCTCGATCACCGTGAATGAGGCCTTGTCGTGTTTTTTCAGGGCATCCACTTTATGTCCCACAGGGGCACAGTGGAAGTATATGCTGTTTCCCTCCACTGCATAGCTCATGGGGACCCCGTAGGGATAGTCGTCATCTCCCAGCAGGGACAGGACTCCCGATGTTGCCTTGCCAAGGATCTCCTCGCATACTTCCCTGGAAAGTATCTGTTTTTTGTTCCTTCTGACTTCTCTGAACATGATGTCCTCCTTTTTACTTTTCTCCTCTCAAACTCAGGCCCGATATAAGTCCATAGAGCTCTTCTTCAAACGGCTTCGTTTCTTCCAGCGCTTCCCTTATACCGCACTCCCTCACTTTTCCGTCCCTTATCCCGTATGCCCCTGTCTTTCCTTCCATAAGCCCCTTCACGGCTCTGCTTCCCAACACGCCGGCCAGTATCCTGTCGGAGGGCACGGGAGATCCTCCTCTTTGTATATATCCCAGTATGACGCTGCGATGATCCGATCCTGTCAGCTCCCTCAAGTCCGAGGCCAGTTTTGCCGAATCGTACCCGGAGCCTTCCGCATTGACTATTATACTGTGGGTCCTTCCCACCTCTCTATCCGCCTGTATCTGTCTGCAAAGACTCTCCAAGGTGACGGGTCTTTCCGGTATGAGCACCATTTCGGCCCCACAGCTCACAGCTGTATAGAGGGCTATGTCCCCTGACTTCCTTCCCATGACTTCCACCACCGTCACACGCTCGTGTGAGGCCGATGTGTCCCGCAGCTTCCCTACTGCTTCTACGGCCGTATGCACCGCAGTGTCGAAGCCTATGGTCCTGTCAGTATACCCCATGTCGTTATCTATTGTAGCAGGTATCCCGGCAACTTTCAATCCGCGGTCGGCCAGCTCTGCGGCGCCTCTGAAAGTCCCGTCGCCGCCTATTGCCACTATACCGTCTATGCCGGCCCTTTCGATAGAGACCATGGCTTCTTCCAATCCCTCTTCGGTCCTGAACCTTTCGCTCCTTGCCGTTTTGAGGAAGGTGCCTCCCCTCTGCATCATATCCGATACGGAATGTACGCCAAGCCGGATGAACTGGCCGTTTATGAGACCTTCATATCCTCTTTCTATCCCTATGACTTCCAGCCCTGCGTGTTTTGCAGTCCTTGTCACGGCTCTCACTGCCGCGTTCATTCCCGGCGCATCTCCGCCGCTGGTGAGAACTCCTATGGTCTTCATCACTGTTCCTGCCTTCCCTTTTCCTCCCCGTCTGCGTCTGTCTTCGCCTTTTTCTTATCCTTCTTTCTCTGTGCCTTTGCCTCTTCTTTGGCCTTCCTGGCGTCTTCTTTAGCCTGTTCTCTCGCCTTCTTCTCGTCGATCTTTGCCTGTTTGGCGTTTTCCTTTGCCTGCCGGGCTTCCTCTCTGGCCTTTTCCTTTGCCCGCTGCTTCTGTATCTTCCTGCTTATGAGCATGGCGCTCACCACTCTGTCCCTGCCGGCCAGGTCCTGCCCTGTTTCTATGTCCATGAACTTTTCGGTCTCCTCGATGAGCCGGCATACGTCCCGGGCCTGATCGTGTCCTATCTCAAGGACCAGGAAAGCTCCTTCTTTGAGATGCTCCGGAGCCTTTTCCACTATCCGTCTGTAGATATCCAGCCCGTCTGCACCTCCGTCTAAGGCAGAAAGGGGTTCGTTGTCCTTGACCTCCGGCATGAGATCATCCAGGTCCCCTGTTTTTATATATGGCGGATTGGATATTATGAGATCGAATTTCCCCTTTCTCAGGGGCTCGAATAGATCCCCTTCGAGTACTGTGGCTTTCACTCCGTGTTTCCCGGCGTTTTTTCTCGTAAGGGCACAGGCCTTCTCGTCTGCGTCTATGAACGTGACCTTCGCGCCTCTGAGCATGGCTATGGCTATACCTATGTTCCCGCTGCCGCAGCAAAGATCCAGGACTTCAGGATTCTTTACGGGCGATACGAGATCGGCTCCTTTTTTTGCTACCGATTCCGTATCCTGTCTGGGTATGAGGACCTCTTTATCCACATCCAGATCGAATCCCATGAAATTCTGTGTACCGGTTATGTGCTGCAAAGGCACTCTCGACGCCCTTACAGCCACCAGTTCCATATACTGGTCTATAGTCCTGTCGTCTACCTGGTCGGACCACCACCTGAAAAACTTGTCCCGGGGGATCTTCATGAGATAACAAAACAGTGCCTCGGCATCGTGTCTCGCGTCGGGCACACCTTTATCTTCAAGCTGCTTTATGGCCATTCCCAGAATATCTTTTACCAGTAACATCCGCTCTTCCTTTCTTTTCCTTTCATGTGTCTGTCTATATCCTTCGCATGTCCTATGTCTTCGTTACTTTTCATCCATTTTCCGCTTCCTGTCGGAGTATATCCTCTCCTCGACTATGACTCCGTCTTTGTCGCATATGCCCTCTCCCAAAGGTCTTTTTTCATCCATGGCCGCCTTCATTGCGGCTATGGCCACCTCCAGCTCTTTCCTGTCAGGCTTTGCCGTAGTGATCTTTTGCATATACAAGCCGGGTATGCTCATCACCTTGACGAACATCCCGTCGCTTCTCCCTGCAAGCCTGAGAAGCTCATAGCTTATACCGGATATCACCGGGAGCAGCAACAGTCTCGATGTTATCCGCCAGAAAAGATCGGGCCATCCGCAAAGGGAGAACAGGATCAGGCTTATTACAAGCACGAACATGAGGAAGCTGGTCCCGCATCTGGGATGCAGGGTGTAATACCTCTCACAGTTTTCCGGTGTGAGATCCTCTCCGTTCTCAAAGCAGTGTATGCACTGGTGCTCCGCACCATGGTACTGGAACACCCTGTGTATCTCCGGCATACGGGCTATTATGACTACATAGAGCAGGAACATGAGTATCCTCAGCACTCCTTCTATAAGGTTCAGGAGCACCTCGTTTTCCATAAAGGCCCTGCAAAGTCCCACCACCCATGTAGGTCCTATTATGAATACCACCACAGTGAATATAAGGGAAAAGATGACCGATGCATAGATCATTATGTTCCATGCGCCCTTTTCTCCGAATTTCTCTTCGAGCCAGGCGGTGAGTTTATCCTCTTCCTCCCCTTCTTCCTGTCCCCGTTCCGCTTCACAGGCTTCAAGCACATCGGCCGAATACATGAGGACCTTCATACCCTGCACCAGTGAGCCGAAAAAAACGATCACACCTCTTATGAAAGGTATCCTGGCCCCTTTCGATGGTTTTTTATTTTCCTCCGTTTTCAAATGTATGGATCCGTCCGGCAGCCTCAACGCCGTGGCCGATCTCTTTTCGCCTTTCATCATTATGCCCTCAAGGACAGCCTGGCCTCCTACCTTGGTGGGGCAGGCGTCTTTGAGGAATATCTTGCTAAAATCCATATGCGGCCCTCCACACGAACCGATCTCCGTTCCCCATACGAAACTTTCCGTTCCCTTTTCCTATGTCCCGTACAGCATCACATATCTTCTTTTTACGGGCTCTGCCTAAACAGACAATTTGATTTTTTTGATTATCTGTATGAATTCTTTGTTGCTCCTGGTGTTGGACATATGATCTATTATGATCTCCGTCACTTCCTGGGTATCTCCGTTTGCAAGGGCCCTCCTCATATACCAGATAGCTTCCATCTCCTCCTGATTCATCAAAAGATCCTCTCTCCTGGTCCCCGATGCGTTCAGGTCTATGGCCGGGAATATCCTCTTTTCCGAAAGTTTCCTGTCCAGATGGAGTTCCATATTCCCCGTGCCTTTGAATTCTTCGAATATGAGGTCGTCCATGCGGCTGCCGGTCTCCACCAAAGCCGTGGCGAGTATGGTTATGCTGCCTCCCTCTTCCAGGTTCCTGGCAGCGCCGAAAAACTTCTTCGGTTTATACAGAGCCGACGGATCCATTCCCCCCGAAAGAGTCCTGCCGGAAGGAGGCACCACCAGGTTATACGCTCTGGCAAGCCGGGTTATGCTGTCCAAAAGTATGACCACATCTTTACCGTGTTCCGCCAGCCGTTGTGCCCTTGCAAGGACCATCTCCGCCACTTTCACATGATGCTGGGGCTGCTCGTCAAAGGTGGAATATATGACTTCTCCGTTGCCTTTGAGGGAACGCTTCATATCCGTCACCTCTTCGGGCCTTTCATCCACCAGCAGCACCAGTATCTCTATTTCGGGATATTTTTTCTCTATGGATGCGGCCATCTTTTTGAGCAGTATGGTCTTGCCCGCTTTAGGCGCCGCCACTATGAGGCCTCTCTGCCCCTTGCCTATGGGGGCCACCAGATCTATGATCCTGGTGGAAAGGTCACTGGGCCTGTCCTCCAGATATATCCTCTCATTGGGGAAGACAGGGGTGAGATCGTCAAAGTCAGGCCTCCTCTTTGCGACTCCCGGCTCGTCTCCGTTCACCGTGTTCACGTAAAGGAGAGCTCCGAACCTTTCTCCCGGTTTGGGACGTCTCGATATACCTAATATTTTATCTCCCGTTTTCAGATTGAATCTTCTTATTTGCTGAGGCGCAACATAGACATCTTTGTCGCTTGTAAGAAAATTTGAGAATCTTAAAAATCCGAATCCGCCTTCTGCCAACTCCAATATGCCTTCCACCTGCGGCCTTTCTTCCCGGACATGTTTTTCCTCGCCGTTCTCGGTGCTGTCCCCGTTTTCAGGGGTTTCCTGCCCTTCGCTGTCCTCCTTGTCCTGCGGAGCCAGCTTTTCTCCATCGTCGGTGTCTTCCGTATCTTCTGCTTCCCGGGAAGCTTTTTCCGATGCCCGTCTTTTCGTAGTGCTCCTGCTGACCAGCTTTCCTCTCGACGTGCCGGTCTCCTCTGCCTGCTCCCGTCCTGTTTCTTCAGATCCCGAAGCGGGGCTTTCTTCTTTTTCCCTGCTCTCTTCTGACCGCAGATCCAGAAGCGCCTGGATTATTTCAGATTTTTTCATGGAACTGGGACTGGGTATGCCGAAAGATTTAGCTATCTCCCTGAGTTCCACCACTTTTTTCGCTTTTAATGTTTTCTCGTCCATAATAAGTCAATACAAGAAGATATACTTCCCCTCCAAGATATTGAAACCTTACTTCATTTGGCTTTTCTCGTGCAGATACACACAGAATCATTCAGATATATTTTACTAAAACATTATAAAACAGTTTTTGCTCTGTGTGCAAGATATTTCGGATCCCCAACGATAATTTTAGCCAACTGCAAAAGCAACGGACAGATATCCCGGCCTCACTTCTCTTACACCGGAAGCTCCCGCCGGTCCCCGATGGACAGTCGCAGATCCTCCGCTTTCGCAACTCCCTCACCTCTGTGATCTTTCTCCGTAAAAAAACGCACCGTCTTTGAGACAGTGCGCTTTCGTAAGTCGTTTTGTTTTATATATCCTAATTGCAAACTCATTCAAGTCCCGGCATCCTTATTATGGCTGCGATCTGGTTTTCTGCCATGCCGTCGATCTCGATGCCGTTGTATCTCCCCGTAGTGGCATGGATCTGTTTATTGTTGCCGTAGTAAAGGCCTGCGTGGTATATGCCTGTAGTCCTCCTGCCCTTGGAGAAAAGGATTATGTCTCCGGGCTGAGCCTTGCTCAGGCTTTTTCCTATATTGTATTTCTTGTACTTGTTATATATCCCCTGTGCCGATGTCCTGCTGATGCTCACATCGTCCACTTTGGAGTTCTTCAATGTCCAGTAAACGAATCCGCTGCAGTCGAAGGAGTTAGGTCCCGATGCTCCGAACACGTAGGGCTTGCCCAGCTTGGTCTCGCCTTTCTTGAGTATCTTGGCCGCATAGGTCTTGCTGAAGTCCTTGCTCGACCTCTTGAGCACCTTAGGTGTCTCTGTGCTGTCGCTTCCGGCTTCTCCCGAAAGGTTGCCTTCATTGACTATCCTGTAAGCCTTGACTCTGTACTGATGCGTCTCTCCCTTTGCCAGTGAATCCTGGCTCCAGCTGGTGGTGCTGCCGCTCTCGACCGTCTTCACTTTACTGAACTTGCCTGTATCCTGGTTCTTCTTGTAAACGTAGTATCCCGATGCTCCTTCCACCTTTTCCCATTCCACCGTGACGCTGGTGGTGGTGTTTATGTATGCATCTACTTGGGGAGCTTCCAGTGTGGGCGTTGCCGCTGCCACCTGTTCGTCGTCGATCACCGTGTTCTCGCCCTTATCTCCCGTATCTATATATCCTCCCTGCTCGCTTTCTACGGTGCTGTTCAGCACGGAGTGAGGTCCTTTTCCCTCTTCACTGTAGAAAGCCTCCACAAGGAAAAGATATTGTGTGTTCATGTCCAGATTGGTGAATCTGTAGCTGCTCGTCCCTGCTCCTACTGTAGTTTCGAGGGTGAACTCGCCATCATTTTCCTCAGCAGATATATAAACGTTATATCCCACTGCTCCCGATGCGGTCTTCCATCTGAGATCCACCGATTTATATCCTGCGGACTCGGCACTGGTATCCACATATTCGGACTCCTCCGGAGCCTCCGGCGCAAGGTCTTTTACGACTGTCCTGCTCATATCCGCGGTATTGTCAGTGGTCTGTCCGAAAACTGTCGACGGTGCTGCGAACACCGATGCCGTCATCACCGTGGACATCATTATTGCGACTGCTGCTTTTTTCTTCATACTTATCCTCGTTCAACTGTTTTTTTCGAGATCTATGCCCCGATCCACGTCCCCTATGCTAACACCTGCGAAACAGGGGCTTCAAGTTCAGTGAAAAATGTTCACAAAACGTTCATATAATGTTGAAAAACCCACTGTTTCCAACGTTTTTACCTTCATGGAAAACACATATATCCCGATCCGGGACAAGCTTTTTTACGCCTGAGACGCCTGCTGCTAAAGACGCTCTTCTTGCTTTTTTTGGACCAAAAAAACGAGTGGCACAAAATCTTGTGCCACTCATGGCGCAGGACCCCAAGTCCTGCCGCTTCCATATTATTGTTCAAGCCCTACTACCGAGACGCGCCGTAAACCGCCTGCTTTTCCGGTCGATTTCGTATGCCTTTACACGGCCGTTGTGGCTTTACATATCCTGTGGATCTTTCCACCCTGAGATCCCCGTCCTACTTGCTGTAATCGTAGAATCCCACGCCGGTCTTCATTCCGAGCTTGTTCCCTCTTACCATCTTCTTGAGGAGAGGATGTGCCCTGTACTTGGGATCGCCATACTCTGTGTAAAGCGTATCCATGATGGCAAGACATACGTCCAGACCGATAAGGTCTCCCAAAGCCAAAGGTCCCATAGGATGGTTTGCACCCAGTTTCATCGCAGTGTCTATTCCCTCTGCATCTGCCACTCCGTCGGCAAGTATGCCTACAGCTTCGTTTATCATGGGGATGAGTATCCTGTTCACTACGAATCCCGGCGCCTCTTCCACTTCAACAGGCGTTTTCTTGAGATCCTTTGCAAGGCCCATTATAACTTCCTTGGTCTCTTCAGAAGTCGTAAGTCCCTTGATAATCTCCACCAGCTTCATTGCCGGAACGGGATTGAAGAAATGCATACCTATGATCTTATCAGGTCTGCCCGTTGCCGCTGCGATCTCTGTTATGGAAAGGGCAGATGTGTTGGTAGCTATGATAGCTTCCGGTTTACACAGTTCATCCAGTTCTTTGAACAGAGCCTTCTTGGCTTCAAGATCCTCTGTTGCAGCTTCTATCACCAGATCCGCATCCTTGATGATGGAAATGTCCGTCGATCCCTGCACTCTGCCCAGGATCTCGTTTTTCTCATCCTCTGTGATCTTTTCTTTTGCCACCATCTTTTCCAGGTTCTTCGTGACCTTGGCTATGCCGCCGTCCACAGAAGTCTGTCTTCTGGCTCTCAAAACCACTTCGTATCCGTTCTGTGCCAAGACCTGGATGATCCCGGCACCCATGGTACCGGTCCCTAATACACCGATTTTTTTCATCTTCGCCTCCTTATCTTTCGAAAACAAACGCAATATCTTATATCTCAGGTTTTACCCGTTTTATATATTGTTAAAAAATTAACTTTCTTTTTACACTATTCTACTCCATGAAACTCCGTTTGTAAACCGCTTTTTTTGACGATATAAGGGTCTTTTCCCCATCTCCCCTGCAGATCATCCTCCATAGAGGTTTTCGGAACTGTATTCCGGATCGCAGGTAGCATCTATCCCCAGGGATTTTAGAGTGGCCTCGTCTTTGTCGCTCAATATACTGGTGCAATGTGCCTTGCAGCCTCTGAGCTCCCGAAGTTTTTCCGCCGCATTCTCCGCAAAAGGGTTGGTCGCTGCAGAGATAGTGAGAGTCATGAGTATCTCTTCTATGCCGAGGGCATTGGTCTCCTGGTCCAGGACGTCTTCCTTCAGACTCTGGACTTCACTCAGTATGGTAGGAGAGAGGAGATGCACCTCATCTGCCAATCCTGAAAGCACTTTTATGCTGTTGAGTATTGCCGCCGATCCGGCAGTCATTATATCCGATCTTCGTCCGGTGACTATCTGTCCGTCAGGGAGCTCTATGGCCATGGTAACTATGCGGTCGGAGTCGTCCTCACATCTGCCGTCAGCCATCATTTCTTTTTTCAGCTGCTCCTTGTAATCCCTGGCAGCCGGCACCACGTTCCTATCTTCCACTGACATGCCCATATCGTCCATGAGCAGTTTGCACCGGTCCATGGTCTCATTGGATATTTTCCCCTTCTTGTAATCTGTGGCAGCTATTATATATCTTCGTATTATTTCCTGCTTTGCCGCCTCACGGCAGACTTCATCGTCCGTTATGCTGAATCCGGCCCTGTTGACTCCCATATCCGTAGGAGACTTGTACTCCGCCTCTGTGCCGGTTATCTTTTCTATTATCCTTTTGACTACGGGAAAGACCTCAAGATCCCTGTTGTAGTTGGTTGCCATCTCCCCATAGGCCTCCAAATGGAATGAGTCTATCATGTTCACATCTTTAAGGTCTGCAGTGGCCGCCTCATAGGCCACATTCACCGGATGTTTCAAAGGCAGGTTCCATATGGGGAAGGTCTCGAATTTCGCATACCTGGCCTTCGTTCCCCGTCTGTAATCGTGATAAAGCTGGGAAAGACATGTTGCAAGCTTTCCGCTGCCTCCTCCCGGGCCGTTGACTACCACGAGAGGTTTAGTTACTTCTATATAGGGATTCGCCCCGTAACCTTCATCGCTTACTATGGTGTCCACATCAGTTGGGTATCCTTTGGTGAACCTGTGTTTATATGTCTTTATCCCCCGTCTCTCCAGCTTGTTTATGAACATGTTCACCGCCGGGATATCTTCATATCTGGTAACCACCACACTGTTTATCTCAAGGTCATACTTGTGGAACATATCTATTATCCTCAAGACTTCCACATCATATGTTATCCCGAAATCCTGTCTGGTCTTCCTCGTAGCTATATCTCCCGAATATATGCAGATTATTATCTCCACATGCTCCTTCATCTTCCGCAGGAGTTTTATCTTGGCATTCTCATCGAATCCGGGGAGGACCCTCATAGCGTGTTTATCATGTACCAGTTTCCCTCCGAACTCCAAATACAGCCTCTCCGAATCACCGCTTCTTATCCTTTCCAATATATAGCGTGACTGTTCCTCTACATATTTGTTCGGGTCGAAGCCCTCCCTATACATACGCCGCCTCCCTTTTCAAATAAAATCCATCGGTACATCACGACGCCCCGTCATGTACCGTTGCCCCCATGCCAAACCTACCAGAACAGAGCCACTCCGGCAAACACCACGGTGGTCACTACCAGGGCGATCACCGTTATCAGCGCCACTATCCTTATGACCGTCTTATTCCGCATAATCGTTCCCTGTCTTGCCCGTTTCTCCCCCGCTGACTGCATTCTCGATCTCTATATCCAGTCTGCTCCTGCCCTCTGAAAGGCCTTTGAGGCTTATATTGTAGTCTATCCCTACCCGTCCTTTACCTTCCGAGTCCAGGGTGTTCACCAGATCGTTGGTGAGCACCTCCATTTCTATGGGCCCGAATTCGGATCCGTATACACCGGTATGACGCTTGCCTTTTTCAAATTTTATGGTGGTCTCCAGATTCAGACCTTCGTTATCGCGAGTCATGCAGACTCTGTTCTTGTCTATTATGAGTTTGTTCTTCCAGCCCTCCACACCGCTGAAGGTGCTGTCGTCATAAAGCAAATAGAAGGTACCGTCCACATCATAGAATTTTCCTTCTGTGACCAGTTCCATATCCTGCTCTTCTGTGTCCCGATATATATGGGCTCCTTTTATCTTCAGTATGATATCTTTCATCACTTCTCCTGTCTGTCCAATAACCGATTTTCAGTATACCATCACAAAAACTCTTAGTCCACGGTATTTATCATTTCTTTCAAGTTTCTTTCAAGTTCTCCAAGGCGGCTCGCCGTTTTCCTGTAAGGATCTCCCGTGGCGAAGCAGACAGGTTTTCGATTTCGGTCCCGTTCCGGAAAGCCTTATCATCACCTTTGACATGTCGGCGAAAGATAGTTCCATAATGTCGCGATATCGCCCTCTTCCTTCATGGCTGTCATACCCGACACTCCTTTCGGGGAAGACTCTGTCATATCCTTTCCCCAGGTCTCCTTTCATGTCTCCACCGTGGTCCTCTCTCGTACCGTGTCGGTCTGTTTCCTCCGGATATCGCTTTTGCCATCCTTTCAAACTTTCAAATTTATTTAAGGTTATGTCATTATATTCTTACCAACGGGATGCTTTTTCAAAGTCATTCCAATGGTTTTACCATAGAGACGGTAAGATCTCCATTCGTCGACATGATGGAAACATCCGCATACAGCCTTGCGGTATATGATATATGTGAAAAATGTGGATCGAAAGTACATGAAAAAATGTACCAGTAGAAAGAAAGATAAGATAACAGAAAGGAAAGATCATGCAAGACAACAACGGCTTTGTTTTTTACGATCCTTATGAGCAGCCGCCTGAGCCGCCCAAGAAGAAAAAGAAAGAGAGCAAACCTATAGTCATGACCAGGAAAAAACTTTTTTCCTTTGCTCTCGTAGTCATACTCCTTGCGGGCTCACTGTCATTTGGCGGTACATATCTGGCCAATCATCTCACCGGCGGTTCGGGAGACAATCCGTCCACTTCAGCGGACTCCACAGGTTTCGACCTTCAGGATGCGACAGGCAGCAAGCTTTCCGTTCAGGAAGTCGCTGACAAGGCCGGCGATTCCGTAGTGGAGATAAGGACAGAATCCGTAAGTTCCGATGCCTGGGTCCGTGAATATGTCACTGAAGGCGCCGGCAGCGGAGTGATAATAAAGAGCAACGGATATATTTTGACGAACAACCATGTTATAGAAGGGGCCTCGAGCATAACGGTGACCCTTGCCAACGGCAAGGAATATTCCGCCGAAACAGTAGGCACCGATTCCGCCAACGATGTTGCCGTCCTCAAGATAAACGCCAAAAATCTTACGGCAGCCACTTTAGGCAACAGCGATCAGATGGAAGTCGGCGATATGGCCGTCATAATAGGCAACCCTCTGGGGACTTTAGGAGGATCCGTATCGGCCGGCATAGTAAGCTCTCTCAACAGGGAGATAACTCTGGACGATACCGTCATGAATCTCATACAAACAGACGCCTCTGTGAACCCGGGCAACTCGGGAGGCGGCATGTTCAATGAATATGGACAGCTGGTGGGTATAGTGGTGGCTAAATCTTCCGGTACCGACGTGGAAGGGCTGGGTTTCGCCATACCTATCAACGCAGCGGCCGCATCTGCCACAGAGATAATGGAGAACGGGTCCATAGACAGCAACACGGATGCCCCTCAGGAACAATATTCTGAAGAAGGATACTTTTTCAACGACGGCAACGATTCCCTGTTCGACAGTATCTGGCCATTTTCCAACCCATGATCTCTGATCATGGGTCGGGATCTCATATATCGTCGCTCTGCACCATTTCCTTCAATCTCTCTATGTGCAGTTCAGCGGCGGCTCTGGCTCTGTCACCGTCTCCCTGCAATATGGCGCTGTATATTTCCTCGTGCTCTGCAGGCATCTGTTCTCCCCTTTTGAAATTATCGTAATACAGATATCTGAACCTGAGCACCAGTTCCTGGAGCTGCTCCACCATGTTCACGAGTATCTTGTTGTGGCTCCCCTTCACTATAAGGTGGTGGAAATCCGTATCTATTTTGATCATATCGGCGGTGTTCCTTTCTTTTACCGCCTGTTCATATTCCTTTGCCAGCGCCTTTATATCATTCTTCGTATCTTCATCCGCTCTCAAGGCAGCATAGTACGCCGCAAGACCTTCCATGTTCTGGCGCACTTCGAGGATCTCGATCATATCCTGGGTGGATATCCTGGATGCGTAGGCTCCCCTTCTCGGTTCTATAGTCACCAAGCCTTCTTTTTCCAGCTTTCTTATGGCCTCCCTGATAGGAGTCCTGGAAACGCCCATCTCATCGGCCATCTCCACTTCCATCATCCTCGTGCCGGGAGGGATCTCTCCCTTGAGTATCTGCATCTTAAGCTCTTCGTAAACGATCTCCCGAAGGGGCTTGTGGTTGATGATATCCGGATTCAGCATGTTCTCACCTCTTTCATATTTTTCACATCACATATTTTTTCCGGCAGCCGTACACCCTCTGCCGATCGGACTGTAAAGCTAAACGGTCCGGCTGAGGAAGGTCTCTCTGTTTATTTTCGACATTTCCTCACAGGCTTTTTCGCATACGGCCCGGTCGCGGCTCAGTCCGTACACCGTAGGCCCGCTGCCGCTCATAAGGACCTTTCCGCGGTCTCCTATGATGGCTTCCATGTTGTTCTTTGTATACACGACATTATGGTAAACTTTAAGGCTGTAATTTTCAAGTACATTCACCATATTTTTCGATATTTTCTCAAAATTTTTCTCCCTTATCCCTGCTATCAATTCATCTGTCCGCGGCCTTCGGGGGATATCCACCGAATCTATCCCAGCATACACCCGGGCGGTGGAAACATGTACGGGAGGTCTTGAAAGCACCACAGGGCTCTCCCACGACGGCAGCGGTGTCAGCACGGTACCCGTTCCCTCTGCAAGAGCGCAGGTGCATGCGCTCCCGTCCCGGGAAAACCCGTACTCCTTGTTGAGCTTTGCCTGCCCTGCAAGGGAAAAAGGTACGTCAGCTCCCAGTTCCGCTCCCAATTTTTTCAGCTCTTCCAAAGAAAGGCCCAGGCTCCACATCTTATTGAGGGCCAAAAGGGCAGCCGCGCCGTCGGCCGAACCGCCGGCCAGGCCTGCTGCAACGGGTATGTTCTTTTCTATGGTCACCTGAAGAGACCGTGCTTTATGGGGGAATCTTTTCTCCAGCAGCTCCCACGCCTTCCACACTATATTGTCCCTGTCCGCCGCAGGTAAAAGCTCTTCGCCGCCGCAACTGTGTTTTTCCCC
Source organism: uncultured Bacillota bacterium (assembly GCA_949284065.1). GTDB lineage: Bacteria > Bacillota > Clostridia > Peptostreptococcales > Anaerovoracaceae > CASDUO01. Next base: position 3,855 of record CASDUO010000023.1, on the reverse strand, counting down.
TTCTCCCCGGCTGTCCAGGGCGGGTCCTTTCATCTCTATCTTTATGGCCTTGTCATGTCCTTTTCCGTACCTGGGGCCGCCCTCTTTCCCCGGGACCATATCTTCGAAACAAAGATGGTCATGCAGGCTTATGAGCTGCATGACCATACACACTTCATGATATCCATTATCCAGTCTGCCCAAAACATCTATGGAAAGATTTATCTTTCCGTAAGCGTCCACTTCGGCTCTCACTACTTGCCCTTCTTTCTCTTTCCCTTGTTCTTATTGGGATTCTGGCTTTTCTTGGGAGCTGCGTTTTTGTTCTTCTTGGCTTGCGCCGCCTTTTCCTTTGCCTTCCTGGCCTCTTCCGCCCTGCCGGTCTTATATGTGCTGCCGGCTGCCGAAATAGGTCTGGGAGCGGACACTCTTATATTGCCGCTTGCGATCTCTACTTTGTTCTCTTCCTTCTGTCGCTTTCGCTTCTCGGCCCTGGCAGCTTTCCTGGCTTCATCTCTTTCTTCTTTTTCCTTCGCCTTCTCCTGTTTGGCCACTACTTCCTCTACGGTCTTTCCCGTCCTCTTGGCCTCTTTGTATGGATTGACCTTTTCTTTCTTATTCTTTCCGCTCTGTTCCTCCATGGCTTTCTTGGCCTCTTTGGAGGAGAAGAATATCATGGCTACGACCATGACGGCCATCATCGCCATGCTGACAGTCATGCTGGTCTGGGGATTGAGGGTCTCAAAGGTTATTTCCTCAGTCTCTCCCAGCCGGTTGCCGTTGTCCGATGTGAAGCTTTCGTCTATCACCAGGGTGTATTCAGTGCTTCCCTTTATCCCGGCATTGCTATCGGCCAAAATCATTATGACCTTATGGTCGTCCGGATTGAAATAGACAGATGACTTGACTTCCTTTCCCTTCCTGTCCACCAGTTTGCACGCCTTCTGGTTCACTTCTCTGTTTTCTTCTCCGAAAACATCTTCATTGAAGTATACCTTCACGCCCATGTTGTCCACGGACATGCCCGTCTGGCCATCTTCCGGCATGCTCTTGGTTATATGGAACTGGGCACCGTATGCCACAGGTGCCGCCAACAATATCATCATCACGGAAAGGCTCAGTATAATGCCTATTCTCTTCATGAAAAACTCCTCCGTCACTTTTTATATTTTTCCCGACCCCGTATCTTTTTGAAGAACAGAGATACGATACTGCCGCACTCTTCCTCCATTATCCCGCACGTCACATCCGGCCTGTGATTCAGCCTGCCCTCTCCTAAAATATCGTAGACCGAGCCGCAGGCTCCCGCCTTGGGATCCATAGCCCCTATATATATCTTAGGGATCCTGGCCTGAACTATGGCCCCCGCACACATGGCACAGGGCTCCAGAGTCACATACATCTCACAATCCGTAAGTCTGTAAAAACCCGTGATCTCCGCCGCCCTTTGGATAGCTATCATCTCCGCATGGGCCGTAGGGTCGTTTCGTGATTCAGTTTCGTTATGGCCTCTGGCTATCACGGCACCGTCCCTGACTATGACCGCCCCTACGGGGATCTCGTCTATCCCGGCCGCTTTTTCAGCTTCCTTTAAGGCCTCTCTCATATATTTTTCGCACATATAAGAATGTACCATATTTTCGGGTCATATTCAACAAAATTATGGACGAAGCAAGGATTTTCAAAGGTTTTTCATTGCAAGACAGACAGGTTTGCGATATCATATCTGTATTGTTCTGAAAGGATTATTAGAGCTCGAGATGATATTAGACATACTGCTCATACTGATCGTACTGATCTCCATGATATACGGATACAGGAAGGGCTTCATGAGCACTTTCATACACTCTGTGGGTTGGGTGGTAGCGCTGGTAGGCGCCTATTTCCTTTTGCCTTTCGCAAAGGATCTTCTTTCCGGTCATACGGGAGTGTACGATATGTTCTATTCGTTTTTCCAGACCAGATTTTCCGGATCCACCATGGGCATGCTCGACATATCTATGTCCACCTTGCCGAACGATATGAGTGAAAACCTTGTGAACACCGGGACCGACCTGGTGGAAAGTCTTTCCCAGTCTTTTGCCGGAATCGCATTCACCATATTCACCTATGCGGTCACCTTCATCCTTTTGAAATTCATCCTCTGGCTCCTTTTGAGACTTTTATCGAAGGATTACAATGACGGGATCCAAACTGTGGGAGACGGTATCGGCGGTCTCGTTTTCGGCCTTCTGCGGGGCGCCGTCATATGCTCTGTCCTGCTTTTGCTCATACTGCCTTTAGCCAATATAATGGCTCCCGACTCCACCGAGGCTATAAATTCATCTCTGGACAACTCCTTCTTTGCCGGCTTCCTCTATGAAGACAATATCCTCCTCGTCCTCATGCAGGGTCTGTTCGTCTGATGTCTCCTCACCTCTTTGACAGCTCTCTTGCCAAAACTATGAACCTGCCGTTTTCCGTATGATATGCACAGGTGCTCAGCGTTATGAGCTTTTGTCCGTATCCCGGCCTTATACCCGTATCGTAACACGCCATATCCAGGACGCCGTTCACATATTCTTTATAGGTATCTTTATCGCCTATGTAGGCATAGTCATAATATTTGAAAGCTCCGCTGTCCTGCGGATATATACGGGTATATGCGGCAGCTACTACCTCATATCTTCTCTTTCCGTGGTCTACACTGTTGAAGGTGAAAGTCCTGTGCTCCTTCCAGAAACTTTTTTCCTCATATCCCAAAAGATCGTGGAATACCTGTCCGCTTTTTATATTATGGCCATAGATGAGGATGTTCCGGCTTTTCTCTGTGTCGCTGCCCACGTCTGCAAAAGGCACCCCTATTTCAGAAGGTTCCTTCCGAAAATCCCGATAAAGGTAATATTCCGGTTCCTCTTTATCAGACTGCATGACAGGATAATTCACCGATGTCCCCGGTATTTTCAGCCAGCCCACGAAGTCGTCGTTTTCCTCGTAAAGCTTCTCCATCCTGCTTCCCGCATCGGAACCTGACGGTTCCATTCCCGTCAGCTCTCTGTCCTCCACGATGTTTCCGATGTAATATCGGCCCACCATCCAGCCGCTTACCAGAAAAACGACCAGACATAGCACGATCGCCGTCTTTCTCGCCTTGCTCATACTTCCCCCTTATGTTCCCATATGGTGATTCTATCACAAAATATATCTTTTTTCTTCTTCCCTTCCATAAAGAAAGGACCGCTCAGGGAAAACCCGTCTCCCTGACGCAGTCCTTTCTTATTTTTACATTACTGTTCTTGTTATATATCGCCCTTACGGCTATCTCTTGATGGATCGTACCGACGAATAGGATCCGTACACGGTGCCGCCATCATATTCGACGATGGCTCGGACTTTGTAATAATATCTCTTTCCTTTTTTTACATTCTTGTTTGTAAAGCTCAGAGTGGAAGCTTTTACTGTTTTGATCACGCCATATTTCTTTTTGCCTGCAGCTCTCCTTGCTATCTGGTAATGAGTGGCTCCGTTCACCTTTTTCCAGGAGATCTTCACATTCTTGCTGCCGCTCTTTTTCAAAGTGGGAGCCTTTACCTTAGCGGGAGTGGCTATATCTATGTTTATGCCCGTCACACTTTTGCATTTGGAGGAATTTGCAGATTCGCCGTCAGTAAGGAGGATGAGCTCTGTATCGGATTCTCCCTTGTTCTCTCCTTCAGTGAACTTCCAGGCTATGAAAGTATCGTCCACTTTATCTGCTGTTATTTCTTCGAACTCATATCCGTCGGAGGTCTGGACCTCTATGGTGTTCTTGGACCCCGAACCGAACAGGCTGTTGAGTCCGAATTCCTTCAAAACCTCAGACAGGGGGACTCCCTCTACGCTGTACTCCCTGGGTTC
>CASDUO010000022.1 GCA_949284065.1 uncultured Bacillota bacterium | reverse complement strand
CGTCGAGGACTCCATCTTTTCAGATAGGTCCGTTGTTGACTGTATTTCATGCACTATGAAGTTTTCAAGGTGTACAGTTTCCCAAGAGAAAACTGCTGGTCGATTTGACGACCGTACACTATATTACAATTTTCGCTTCCCTCTGTCAATCCCCTTTTTGACCATTTTTTTGTTTTTTTGTCTGCGGTTTATACTTTTCCCTGTCCCGGCCTTCATTACCGTTTACGGGCTTTCGGCATAAGGCGACAGAGACATCCAACAGCAGGAAGAACTGCTATGAAAACACCGGCTGTGATCATTTTACCTGCGGTAGCCACAACTGTCTCCGTCAACGTCACAGCCTGTTTCATCATCACTATAGAACATATATCCGTCGCAACTGAAATATCCCAGACACCGCTAAACGTCCCGATGGAAACCGGCCGGCCCCATCAGATATCTACAGCATATCCATGCCAGCCATATGGAGAATAGGAATAGCAAAACTTTCTTCTCTTATCCGCATCGGAAAAATCATGACTATGAGGTCTTCAACGATCCAAGCTCCCTATGGCTTTTTCCAAAATATCCAGTCCCTCATCTATATCTGCATATGGAATATTGAGAGGCGGAAGCAGTCTTATCCTGTCCTTTGCCGTGAGCACCAGCAATCCCATCTCCAACGCTTCAGACACCACCTCCGATGCAGCGGCTCTTTCCAGTTCCACTCCTATCATCAGTCCCATTCCCGAAACTGCTTTTACACCCCTTATTTTTTTGAGCTCCTTGCGGAATATCTCCCCTTTTTCTCTGACCTCGTCCAGGAAATCCTCATCCAGTCTTTCAAGTACGGAAAGCGCTCCTGCTGCAGCCACCGGATTCCCTCCGTATGTACTGCCGTGATCTCCCTGGGTCAGGATATGGGCGCATTTCTCTCCCAACAATACGCCTCCTATAGGGAGCCCTCCCCCTATACCCTTGGCGAAAGATACTATATCGGGTTTCACTCCGTATTCCTCGTAGCAAAAAAACCTTCCGCAGCGCCCGGCACCCGTTTGAACCTCGTCCATTATCAAAAGTATATCCTTTTCATTACATAATCCGGCGATTTCTTTTACGAACTCCTCAGGCAGCTCCTTCACTCCGCCTTCCCCCTGGACCGGCTCTATCATGATGGCACACACCTCATCGTCTGCAAGCTCCTTCATCGTCTCCATATCCCCTACAGGACAGTATGAAAACCCGTCTAAAAAAGGTGTGAAAAACCTGTGATAATCCTCCTGTCCCGTGGCGGTTATGGCGGCCATGGTGCGTCCGTGGAATGAATTCTCAAGAGTTATGATCTTAGTGGCGTTTTCACCTTTACCGGTAACGCCAAACTTTCTCGCCGTCTTTATGGCCGCTTCATTGGCCTCTGCTCCGGAGTTGCCGAAAAACACTTTTTTCATCCCGGTCCTTTTCACCAGTTTTTCAGCCAGCTTTGCGCAAGGCGCTGTATAGTACAGGTTTGACGTATGCTGCACTCTGTTCAGCTGCTCCGTCACCGCATCTATCCACCGGTCATCACAATATCCGAGGGAGTTGACTCCTATACCTGATGTAAAGTCGATATATTCCTTTCCGTCATAAGAAAAACAACGGGATCCTTTACCCTTCTCTATTGCCAGATCATATCTGCCGTATGTGCCTGCCACGTATTCCCTGTCTATTTTCCTGATATCTGTCATCGGTCTCTCCCTTTTTCGTCACACTTCTTCACTTATCAATATTTTTCCAGTACTTTTCCTGGCCATCTTTCAATATGGCCGTTCCTATCCCCTTGTCGGTGAATATCTCGAGCAGCACGCTGTGGGGGATCCTCCCGTCTATGATATGCACCCTGTTCACTCCGCCGTCAAGGGCATCCCGGCAGTTTTTTATCTTGGGTATCATCCCTCCGGTTATTACGCCGTCCCTGATCAGCCCGTCTATCTCGGACAGATAAAGCTCGGGGATGACTGAGTCTTCATCTTCAGGGTCGGCCCTGACCCCCTCTACATCAGAGAGGAATGCCAGCTTTTCAGCCTTCAATGCTTTCGCTATCTCCCCTGCTGCTTCGTCTGCATTCACGTTATATGTCCCAAAATTATCATCCATACCCAAGGGAAATATGACAGGCAGAAAATCCTTTTCAAGCAGGTCCTCTATTATCTTCGCATTGACGCTTTCTATGGCCCCTACGAAACCTATGTCTTTTCCACCGGCATATCTTTTTTCCACTTTGATCATCCCGCCGTCTTTACCGCTTATCCCTACCGCCTTTATCCCAAGGGACTGTGCAATGGAGACGAGCTCGCTGTTGACTTTGGATAATACCATTTCAGCCAATTCCAGTGTGTCTTCGTCGGTCACTCTCAAACCGTCGATGAATTTTGTTTCCATGCCCACCTTATCGGTCCATCTGCTTATTTCCTTCCCGCCGCCATGAACGATGACAGGCTTGAATCCCACCAGCTTAAGGAGTACCACGTCTTCTATCACATTTCGCTTCAGCTCCTCATCCATCATGGCCGAACCGCCATATTTTATGACCGTTATTTTCCTGTTGAATCTCCTTATATATGGAAGAGCCTCTATCAACACTTCTGCCTTATCTAAAAATTTCTGATTGACCATAACTATCGCCTCCTGCTTCCTGCTGCGATTCAACTTCTGTAATCACCGTTTATTTTCACATATTCATAGGTAAGGTCGCAACCCCATGCAACGGCCTGTCCATCACCCTGATTCAGATCCACTTTTATCTTTATATCCTGCTCCGCAAGTATCTGGGACGCTCTTTCTTCACTGTACGGCTCGTGGGCCGAGCCTCTGCATACGGCCACCATCCCTGTTTCGGATCCCATGTCTACATCTATGTTGTCCGCATCGAATTCACCCTTGCTGTTTCCCACAGCGCAGAGTATCCTGCCCCAGTTTGCATCCCCTCCGAAAACTGCCGCTTTCAGGAGATCCGATGATATGACCGATTTGCTTACCGCCCTGGCTGTCTCATTATCGGGAGCTCCGACCACCAGACATTCTATGAGCTTGCCGGCGCCCTCGCCGTCTCTGGCGATGGCCTTTGCCAAAGTTACCATGACTTCTCTCAAAGCTTCTTTGAATATCTCGTATCCCTCTTCTCCCTTTATCTCTTCGCATCCACTCATGCCGTTGGCCATTATTATGACATTATCGTTCGTCGACGTATCTCCGTCCACCGATATCTGGTTGAAACTCTCATCGGCACATTCCTTCAGGCCGTCGTACAAAAGTTCCGGAGATATTCTCACATCGGTGGTTATGAATGAAAGCATCGTAGCCATGTCCGGATGTATCATGCCGCTTCCCTTGGCTATTCCTCCTATGTGACATTTTCTCCCTGCGATCTCAAACTCGACCGCTTCTTCCTTTGGTACCGTGTCCGTAGTCATTATAGCCAGGGCCGCCTCATGAGAAGCCTTTTCTCCCGCACTCATGTTTTCGATGAGCTCCGGTATACCGTACTCAAAATTATCTATGGAAAGGCTTTCGCCTATGACTCCCGTTGAGGCTACGACAACATCTTCCGGTCTCACCCCCAGACCGTCAGCCACTATCCTGCATGTTTCCTTTGCCAGGTCGTATCCGCCGGGAGCGCATGTATTGGCATTGCCGCTGTTACATATGAGGGCTCTCGCCTTTCCGTCTGCAAGGTGCTCTTTCGTCACCATGAGCGGCGCCCCCTTTACTTTATTCTTTGTATATATTGCAGCGGCATCACACATTTCTTCACTTACGATAATGGCAAGGTCTTTTTGTCCTCCCGCCTTTATTCCGCAGGATGTGCCCCATGCCATGAATCCTTTCGGCGCACATATACCGCCTTTTATCTTTATCATCTTCTTTCCTTTCTTTCCGCCGTCTAAAGTATCAGACCTTTCTTTTCATCTATCCCCAGCATTATGTTCATATTCTGCACTGCAGCTCCTGAGGCGCCTTTTCCCAGATTGTCATAGACTGCTGTAAGCAATATGTTTTCATCGTTTCCGTATACGGATATCCTGAGTCCGTCAGTTCCGGCCAAACTGTCTGCACTTATGAAGCCCTCTTCATCTATACTGTCAACAAAATCCACAAGGCCGGCGCCGCCATATTTTTCCTCCAGGATATTTTCGATCGTTTTTTTCGGTGTCGGTGAATCTACAGCCTTCCCGTCCAAGGGTATGGTAACCTCCATGCCCCTGAAATAATCCGCCACCACAGGCATGAAGGCCGGTTTGTTCTTCAGTCCTGTCATCGCCATGATCTCTGGAAGATGTTTGTGATCCTGTGTCAGTCCGTACTGCCGTGGAGCTTCCATATCCTCTGATCCATAATGAGCGATCATTTTCTTTCCTCCTCCACTGTAACCGGTAAGAGAAAATATGGAAAAATGATGCTCTTTATCAATCAGCCCTTCTTCGATCAGAGGCCTTATCATCAGTATGGCGCCTGTGGCATGACAGCCCGGCACAGCCACTCTGTCAGATGAAGATATAGCCTCCTTCACATCAGCGCCCAGTTCCGCCATTCCATACGTCCATCCGGGATCTGTCCTGTGAGCGGTGGACGTGTCCAGGATTCTCGCATCAGAAGGGGCCTTGGCTGCTATTTCCCTTGACGCATCATCAGGAAGGCATAAAAAAGAGATATCGGCTTCATTTATACATTCGAGTCTGGCATTTATGTCCTTTCTCTCGCTTTCTTCAATATAAATGAGGTCGATATCATCTCGCCGTTTCAAATATTCATGTATCTTCAGTCCTGTGGTGCCCTCGGCACCATCTACGAAAACCTTGTGCAAAGCTTTGCCTCCTCATGTATTTTTATGCAAAATTATTTATAATTATTCATTTTGTTGTAAATATTACATCAAAGAGACCTTGCTTTCAAGGCATTTTTTGTTTTTTTCACACTACTTCGTAAATTTTTATACCGCATCCCCTGCCATATCTTTGTCGATACGCAGTACCACCTGCTTCCATACGAGCGGTATCAGTATAGTCTGTATCACGATCGCAAACGGGAATTTTATGAGTCTGCTTACCAAAAGGCCCCAAAAAGCCTCTCCGTAAAGCATGCTGAGCCACAAAGTGTCCAAACACAGGTTGATGCCTATGGAGATCACCAACACAGCCGCCAGAGCTCTCTTCCAGGTGACTTCCTTCCTGTACAGCACCAGTCCATAGATGAGACCTGTCAAGAACGCAGTCAGGGTGAACCCGGGGAAATAGGGCCCCGTAGGAAAGATGAGCATACCCAGCACATCACCTATAGTATATCCGCAGGCTGCCCACAGGGGGCCGTACATCATCCCCATAACGGCAACCGGTAAAAAACCGAATCCCAACCTCAAAAACGGCAGGTTGATCGATAAAAACCTGGTCAATATTATCTCCAAGGCTATGAGGCACGCCATGGTCACCATTTTGGTGGTATATTTCCTTCTTTTTTCCATCAAAAAAACTCCCTTCTCCAACTGCTACACATAAGCACTAAGGGAGTTCTCTCTTAATGCGGTAGCGGACGCAATATTGTAACGCAAGCTCTGCTTTTCGTTCACAAGCAACATCCCATCTTGTGACACTTAACGCACAATATCTACTCTACGCTTCCGATTCTATCACACGATAGTAAACCGCACAACTCAAAACTCACAGGATTTTATACTAAAATGATTTATGATATACTGACACCATGAAAAACGATTCCGGAAAGAACTTTCACTATATGGGGCTCTACACGTTCTCATATATGGCGTTGGGAGTTCTCACACCCCTCATAAGTCAATATCTGGCCCATATAGGATTCTCAGGCAGCCAAATAGGTATAGTGACTTCCTGCGGGACTTTATGCGGCATATGCGGTTCCCTGTTTTGGGGCAGGATATATGCCAACATGGCCAACAAACATATACTTGTCATAGGCCTGTGTCTGTCTGCCGGCGCAATGGCTTTGAGCAATTCTTTGGTCACTCTCTTCTTTCCCTTTTTGGCAGGATTCGGAATAATGTACTTTTTTCAGGCTCCCGTCATGCCCCTGTCCGATGCTCTGACTTTAGATGACGGAAAGAGTTTCAGCAAGGCCAGGACATGGGGTGCCGCAGGTTTTGCAGTAGCTGTCCTTGTCACGGGATATATTTCCGATGCCGCGGGGCTGGTCTGCATATTCTACATATATGCTTTCTGTTTCATATGCGCCGCACTTTTTATCTACTCAGCCTACGCGGAAAGGAGAAAACATGGCCTCACCAGCACCTTCGTTCCGCCGGGAGGATTCAGGAGACGATACAGGGATCTTTTTCATAACAGAAGACTCTGGCAGCTCATTGCCTGCGCCTTCTTTATGGGAGGGACCAATGTGGCCAACAATACATACTTCGGATTTCTCTACACCCAGGGCGGCGGCACTGTAGCCGGCATAGGGATAGCCTTCTTCCTCATGGCTGGAAGTGAAGCGCCTTTCATGGCCTTAAGTGACAAACTGGACAAAAAATTCACTATGGAAAAAATGATCCTCATAGCCATGGCAGTATCTGTAGCAAGGTTCTGTTGGTATGGCACCTCGCCTTCCTGGGTGCTGCTGCTGTCCACATTCATCCTGCAGGGGTTCGTCAACGGTATCATTCTGGTCGAATTCGTCAGATATGTCTCTAAATTGGTGCCGGAAAGCCACAGCGGCATTGCCATATCCGCATACTACATAATCGCTTCCAACTGCAGCACCATCCTTTGTCAATTTGTGGGTGGCCTCCTTTTGGATCTCTCCGGCCCGGACGGGATATATACTTTCTTTGGCTTCTTCAATCTGGCAGGGCTCATCCTTTACCTGGCCTTCGGTCTGTATAGGCCCAAAGATGACACTGCGGACAGGATCATCCAATGACCTGATACATCTTTTCCCCTTCTTCCTTGCGGGGCGATTCTAAAAGTTCACATACGCGCACCCTGAGTTCTTTTGTGCCATACTGTATCAATATTTCATCTCCCACTTCCACTTCCGCACCTGCTTTTGCCGTACGGCCGTTGATGCTGACCCTGCCTTTATCGCAGGCCTCCTTTGCAACGGTCCGTCTCTTTATCAGTCGTGAATTCTTAAGATATTTATCCAATCTCATTATATGTTCTCCCATCAAAGTTCGTTTTCAGCATATATTCAAATCGCCATGTGTCTCCGAAAACGGTCTCCATGGCGACGAACAGCACTATTTCCTGAAATGTATAAAGGACAGCTACGCTGTCCTTTGATTCCGTCATTATTTGTTTACTGAATCCTTCAACGCTTTGCCTGCTTTGAATACAGGAGCCTTGGATGCTGCGATTTCTATAGTCTCTCCGGGTTTCCTCGGATTACGTCCGGTCCTTGCTTTCCTCTGTCTTACTTCGAAAGTACCGAATCCTATGAGCTGTACCTTTTCGCCCTTCTTGAGAGCGTCTTCTATTATTCCCATGGTGGCATTTACCGCACCCTCTGCATCCTTTTTAGTGAATCCTGTTTTCTCCGCAACAGCAGCGATCAATTCAGCTTTGTTCATTTTGAACCTCCTTATTGTTATACGACAACTTTCGACTGATCGTCACGGGTCTTTGCTTCATCCCACAACCGATCCATTTCCCCAAGAGTCATCTGTTCGAGCTTTTTACCCGTCTCTTCGGCCATATCCTCCATTTTCTTGAACCGCGCTACGAACTTGTCAGTCGCAGCCTCCAATGCAGCCTCCGGTTCAACGCCTATGAATCTGGATACATTCACCACCGAAAAGAGTAAGTCCCCCAATTCCTCTGTTCTTTCCTCATGGGTAGCCGTACCCTTCAGTTCCTTGGCCTCCTCAACGATCTTCTCCAAGGCATCGTCCGTCACGTCCCAATCAAATCCCACATCGGCAGCCTTCTTCTGTATCTTATGACTCCGTATCAACGCCGGCAACGCTCTGGGGACTGATCGTAACCTTTCGGCATAAGAGTCCTGTCGATGCTCTTTTACCTTGATATTCTCCCATTTTTCCAATACTTTGTCAAGGTCTTTTGCCCCCTCGTCATTGAAAACATGAGGATGCCGTCGTATCATCTTTTCACATTCGCCATTTATCACATCGGTCAGATCGAATTCCCCGGATTCTTCCGCCAAAAGGCTGTGGAAAACCACCTGGAGGATCACATCACCTAATTCCTCCTTGAGATTTTGTCCGTCAGAATTATCTATGGCCTCCGCCACCTCATATGCCTCCTCTATCATACATGAACGCAGGGATCTGTGATCCTGCTCCCTGTCCCAAGGGCATTCTTTTCTGAGGATCCTGAGTATCTCTGTCAGCCTTTCGAGGGCCTGTTTGCTGTTTTCGGCAGTCCCGCTCAAATGTCTGTATTCTTCTCTCATTTTTCCCGTCGCCTCATCACTTTGTCTATCACCTTGACTATCAGGTTCCCTTTCGGTATCGTAAGCAACTCTTCCCGCGTGACTATGCCTGTCATAAGGACAAGTACCCCATATATCAAGGCTCCGGCGCAAACTGCGATAAGCACCGAAAGAGTATTGCTGCCAAGCAAGGCCATGGACAGTTCATATATACCAAATGCGATCGCTCCCATCACTATAGAAACTATACACGGCTTGAAAAATGTCTTTTTTATCTCTACCTGTGTGCCTGTGTATTTCTTTACCGCGTATATATTCAGGATAGATGCGATGACATAAGCTGTCACGGTACCTATGGCCGCACCTTTCACATTGACGGCTACTGTGCCTACGAGGATCCAGGTGACCACGAATTTTACAGCGATACCTATGCACAGATTCCTTACGGGTATCATCTGCTTTCCAACTGCCTGCAGCACCCCCGTCAAAGTCTGTATCGTTGCGAGGAAAACTATGCCGACAGCCATTATCATCATTATTATCCCGGAATTAGCTGCACTCTCAGCTGTTTCCGGAGCATACAGCATGACTATTATGGGCTCGGCCAAGGCTATGAGTCCTGCGGCACAGGGGAAAGCCAGCATCACTGTAAGCCTCATGCCCATATTTATATTGTCCCTCATATTTTTCAGTTCTCTTATCTTATAGGCCGCAGCCACTACAGGCACAAGGCTCATGGCTACCGCCTGAGTGAGGACCTGAGGGAAATTTATAAGAGAGTTTACATATCCGGTGAGCTGTCCGTAAAGGAGTTTAGCGGTGTCATAACTGAACCCGGCGCCCGCTTGCAGTCTGTTCATCACCACTCCTGCATCTATCAGATTTGTGATCGGCATCACGGCAGACCCTATGGTTATGGGTATGGCGATTATCAGCACCTGTTTGAGTATATAGCTGTTGCTTTCCCTCACTTCATTCTTCGAACGTTTGATATTATGCCCTATCTTTTTCCTGCTGAGCTTATAGATCAAAATCATTATGAGCAGCCCTGCCAGCCCCCCTGCAGCGGCGCCGAACACTGCGCCGGCTGCTGACGTCGCATATCTGTCATGTCCATCCATGAATGAAGGGCTCCATATCCCGTTAAAGAATACATAAGCCAGAGTAAGCCCTACCGCCACCCTGAACACCTGCTCTATCACCTGGGACAACGCTGTAGGCCGCATGTTCTGCATACCTTGGAAATACCCTCTGTATGATGCCATGAGAGGCACCACCAAAAGGGAGAAAGACACTGCCCTCATAGCCAGCGCTGACTCCGGCACGTTTATGAGGTTCGCTATCTGATCGGCAAAGATGAACAATATGATGAACGAAACGACCCCTATACCTGTCATGAGAGATGATGAGATCTTGAATACTCTGTGAGCCTCACGATATTCTCCTATAGCTATCCTTTCGGAAACCATTCTGGAAATGGCTACAGGTATCCCTGCTGTAGCCAATATAAGGAAGAAAAAATAGATATAGTAGGCGGGGCTGTAATTGGCCATGCCTATCTCCCCTATCCATCTGGCCAGGGGTATCCTGAATACGGCTCCCAAAAGCTTTACCAGCACTCCTGCGATCCCCAGGACTGCCGCACCCGTTACCAAAGACCTTTTACTCATTATAAACTCCTAAGTATCCTGTCCGTGGACTCCTTCACTCGAGCTTTGACTTCTTCTATATCCATAGTAGTGTACTCTCCGTCCCTGTAAACTACCTTACCGTCTACCATGGTCAACAGAACATCACTTCCCGATGCCGAATATACGATATTATTCAAAATGTCATGTGCCGGTATCATGTGGGGCTGATCTATATCCAGCACGATCAGATCTGCTCTGTACCCTTCTTTCACCTTGCCGCAGTCAGCCCTTCCCTGGCACAGCGCCCCCCGCTCTGTGGCACAGCGAATGGTTTCAAGGGGCGTCACCACAGTGGGGTCCATATTCCGCACCTTTGACGCTACGGCGAACACTTTCATTTCCTCTATGAAATCCAGACTGTTATTGCTTGCGACACTGTCTGTTCCTATGACCACGTTTATTCCCTTCCGGAAAAGGGCAGGCACATCTGCTATACCTGACGCCAGTTTCATATTGCTTATGGGGTTCACGGCGACGCTGACCCCTTTTTCTTTCAATATCTCATAATCGTCCCCCTCTATCCATACGCAGTGTGCAGCCGTTGTGGGCGTATCGAATATACCGCATTCGCTGAGATATGCTACCGGCGTCTTTCCGTGTCTCTCCTTACATTCCTCATGCTCCTGACGGGTCTCGCTTACATGGACATGCATGGCCGCCCCTATTTCCGAAGTGTATTCCGCCAGTCCTTTAGCCGTATCGGGATCCGATGTGTATTCACCGTGGAGGGACATCTCTATCCTGACTCTGCCGTCACAAGTCTCATGAAATCTTTCAAAGGCATCCTTTGCCTCTTTGGCCGCCTCAAGATCCCAAAAATCATCTCCCGTAAAATTGGTCACGGATCTGGATATATTGCTCTTTGCTCCGCTGTCCTCGATGGCTCTGACCATGTCCTCCGTGAAATAGTACATATCGCTCGTAGAAACTATACCATACTGAAAGGATTCTGCCATGGCCAGCATAGTGCCCCAGTATACATCATCCCCCGTCAGCTTTGCTTCAAAAGGGAAGATCTTTTTGTTCAGCCAATCCTGCAGGCTCATGGATTCACCGTATCCCCGCATGAGGGTCATGGGGGAATGCCCGTGACAGTTATAAAATCCGCTCATCAGGATCTTGCCCCTGCCGTCATATACTTCATCACCGTAGGGCATATCATCTCCGATGTACGATATGATTCCTTCCTCCACCAAGACGTTTTTTCCGCTTTTTACGTTGTATCCTTCATCCATTACGGATATATTTTTGAAAATCAATTTTTTCTCCTTCATCTGTCCCGTACGGGATTTCGCCCTTTAACAGCGTTGAACATTATAACATATTTTTGCCTGCCTTTAACATATTCAATATCTCTTTCGTATCGGCGAGCATATTATCCTCTGATATTTCCACTTTTACAGGCCTCTGACCTTTTATTCCGTAATCCAATATAACCATACGTCCGCTACGTCCTATGCGGGCAATGGAAAGGTCCTCTCCCAACGACCTTATTATGGAGATCTCGATAAGATTATCCACTTCACCAGGTATATCTCCGAACCTGTCATTCAGTTCCGCCCTCAGTTCCACGGCTGCTTCCTCTCCGTCTACAGACGCTGTCTTTTTGTACATCTCCATTTTGAGTACACCATCATCTATATAGCTGTCCGGTATATACGCCTCTATCTTAAGATCTACAGCCGTCTCCACACCTCTCGTCCTGACGGTCTCTCCGCGCAGCCGCCGCACTGCCTCATCTACCATTTTGCAATAGAGTTCATATCCCACATTCACCATATGGCCCGACTGTTCCGCCCCCAGGATATTCCCCGCACCTCTTATTTCCAGATCGCGCATAGCCACTTTGAACCCTGCTCCGAACTCAGTAAAATCCTTTATGGCTCTGAGTCTTTTTTCTGCCACAGGAGTAAGGGCCTTTTCCTTTTTGTACATCAAATATGCGTATGCCAGCCTGTCTGATCTGCCTACTCTGCCCCTGAGCTGATACAGTTGTGAAAGGCCATACCTGTCCGCGTCCAATACGATGAGAGTATTCACGTTAGGTATATCTATACCCGATTCGATTATGGTGGTGGAAACCAGCACATCTGTCTTTCCTTCCACGAAGTCCAGCATCACGTTTTCCATTTCCGTTTCGTTCATCCGTCCGTGACCCACCGCCACTCTTGTTTCCGGCACTAACTCCTTTATCCTCTGGGCTACGCGGTTTATACCGTTTATACGGTTATACACTACATACACCTGTCCTCTTCTGTCCATCTCCCTTTCGATGGCGTCTCTTATAAGCATGCTGTCCTGTTCCATCACATATGTCTGTACCGGATATCTGCCCTCCGGAGGTTCTTCTATGATGCTCATCTCTCTCATGCCTACAAGGGACATATGTAAAGTCCTGGGTATGGGCGTCGCGGAAAGGGTCAGCACGTCCACTCCCGTTTTCATCCTTTTTATCTTCTCCTTGTGGGATACTCCGAATCTCTGCTCTTCATCCACCACGAGGAGTCCCAGCGCCTTGAAGTCCACATCGTCGGAAAGCATCCTATGGGTGCCTATGAGTATATCGATCACACCGTTTGCAACATCTCTGCATATCTCCGCCTGCTGCTTCCCGTTCCTGTATCTGGACAGCATCTCCACCTTAAAAGGAAAGCTGGCGAATCTTTCTTTGAAATTTTTATAGTGCTGGTTTGCGAGTAAAGTGGTGGGCACTAATATGGCTACCTGTTTGTCGTTTTCCACAGCTTTGAATACCGCACGAGCCGCCACCTCAGTTTTCCCGTATCCCACATCTCCACAGAGAAGTCTGTCCATGGGCCACGGCCTCTCCATGTCATTTTTGATTTCCTCCACACACCTCAACTGGTCCGGTGTCTCTTCATATGGGAACTTCTCTTCGAATTCCTTTTGCCACAGACTGTCCCGGCTGAACGCGAAGCCGGGTCTCGCCTGCCTTTCTGCAATAGCTTCTATCAGCTCATTTGCCATCTCTGCCACGGCGGCTTTCGCTCTTGCTTTCGTCTTTTTCCACTCATTGCCGGAAAGTCTGTTCACTCTTGGCTTTATGCCCTCGCTGCCGACATATTTCTGTATCAGATCAAGCTGGCTCACCGGCACATAAAGCATATCGTTCCCGCCGTATTCCACCTTCAGATAATCTCCTGTTATCCCTGCCGCAGTGAGCTGCTCTATACCTTTGTATACACCTATGCCATGATTTTCATGGACCACATAATCTCCCACCTTTATATCGGTGAAATTCTGTATTGGTGCTCCTGTCCTGTCTCTTCTCCTTCCTCTGTAAGTCTTTTCCTTCCGTCCGAAAATATCTGCGTCACTTATGTAGCACAGTTTCTTTTCCGGTATCTCCACTCCGGCGGAAAGAGCCCCTTTCTTCAACTCTATGTCCGGATAAAGTCCCAGGTCGTCTACGAGAGTGCGCATATTATAGTATCTGTCCTCCGTGCTGCACCCTATGATCACCTTATAGCCTTTTTCCTTATAGGATCTGAGATCTTTTTCCAGTATGTCTATTTTACCGTTATACGCCAAAGGTACAGAAAACTTCACCTCTCTAACTTCATCAGGTTTTCCGGCGATACTGTCTCTCATTTCAAACGGTGTGAGTTCCCATACATTCTTGCCTTCATATATCCGGTCAAAATACCGGGGCTCTCTGATCTTCGATATTTTTTCGCCTTCTATGCGCTCTGCACGTATCTCTTCGTCGAGAGCATTCCTCTCCTTCTCACATATGGCCTCTGCATTTTCTTTGCATCTTTTGGGGTCCAGTATCACGATATCGTCACAGGATAAGAACTCCCAGATGTAGGAGCTGTCCTCGTATACGTTTTCCAGAAATGATTCCATGCATGAAGGCACGTCCTGCGGCGTCAGAGCAGCCGGATAAAGAGTGAATCCGTCTGTACGATCCAGAGATCTCTGTGTCTCCGGCTCAAATGTCTTGATGGATTCCGGCTCATCTCCAAAAAAATCCACTCTGAAAGGAAGAGGATCATAAGGTGTGAAGACGTCAAGTATATCCCCTCTTAAAGAGAACTGTCCGGGAGCGTAGACCGTGGCCTCTCTTTCATAACCCATCTCTGCGATACGCATTGCCAGTTCCCTTATATCCGCCTTTCCGCCCATGTGGATATCCAGTTTATTTTTCGAGAAAAAATCTGCAGGCGGAAGCTTCTTTATCGTTTCGGAAACGGGGACCACCGTCACGGAACCGGGATCCTCCGACGCCTCTCTGAGGATCCTGAGTTTTTCATTCGAACCTTCCTTGTTCCTCGCTTCATAATTGATCACCGCGACACGCTCAGCAGGCACGACCATTATTCTGCGTTCAACGAAAAAAGAGAGATCTGTTCCAACTCTCTTCGCATCCACATAAGATGGGGCTACCACCAAAAGGCGCCCTTGATTTTTCCTTGCGATCTCTCCACAAAGGAAAGCCGTACCGTTATTCGATACTCCGGTGATCTCAATCCTTGCCATTATATTCGTTCATCGCTCTGTCTACACCTTCCTCCACGATGGTGAGCGCGGCTTGGGCAGCCCTTGTGACAGCTTTTTCAAGAGGTCCTTTTTCTTCTTTCGTGAATCCCCCCAGCACATAGTTCATCAACGGTATCTGGGTTTCCGCTCCTATCCCTATCCTTATCCTGGGGAAGTTTTCATCCCTCAGAAGATATATTATGGATCTCATCCCGTTGTGAGATCCTGCGCTGCCCTTTTTTCTTATCCTTATCTCCCCCAGCGCTATATCAAAATCATCATAGATGACTATGAGCCTTTCGGGGTCTATGTCGTAATAATCCAAAACGCTCCTTACGGACTCGCCGCTCAGGTTCATAAATGTCTGGGGTTTGACCAGCAACACCTTCTCGCCTCTCACCCGCGCCTCTCCAATGAGAGCCTTGTGGGCCGACTTGTTTATCTTTACTCCCAATTTCTCCCCGATCAGATCCACAGCGATGAATCCGAGATTGTGTCTGGTCTGTTCATATTTTTTGCCCGGATTCCCCAGGCCGACTATAGCATACATATGTGTATATCTCGAATATCCTATTGAATGGTTTTACTGCCTGATATATGTCCCATCATCTGTTGAACAATTTGCTCACAGAATCGTTGGTATATATCCTGGTCAGCGTATCGGCAAAAAGGGGGGCCACGCTGAGGACTTCCATCTTATCCAGTCTCTTCTCTTCGGGGATCGGGACCGTATTCAGCAGAACTATCTTATCGAAAGGCGCTTCCTTGAGCCTTTCACAGGCAGGTCCACTGAGCACTCCGTGAGTAGCACATGCGCTTACACTCTTTGCTCCCAAGTCGATGAGAGCCTTCCCTGCGTTGCATATGGTCCCGGCAGTATCGATCATATCATCTACCAATACGCAGTTCTTCCCCTTCACATCTCCTATTATATTCATTATCTCGCTTTTATTCGGTTCAGGTCTCCTCTTATCGACTATGGCGATGGGCACCCCCAGAGGCTCTGCCAGGTTACGGGCTCTCGTCACTGAACCGTGATCCGGAGAAACTATCACCATATCTTCCATCCCGCGTTTTGCCCAGTAGTCCGTGAGTATGGGCATGCCGACCATATGATCTACAGGTATATCAAAGTATCCCTGTATTTGCGCTGCATGGAGATCCATGCTTACCACTCTGTCGACACCCGCTGCCATCATCAGATCCGCCACCAGCTTAGCCGTTATGGGATCCCTCGCTTTTGCCTTTCTGTCCTGTCTCGCATAACCATAGTACGGAAGTACCGCATTTATCCTACCGGCAGAAGCTCGTTTCATAGCATCTATCATTATGAGCAACTCCATGAGGTTATCGTTCACCGGTGCACATGTGGACTGTATCAGGAATATATCATCTCCCCTTACGCTTTCCTTCAGTTCCAGAGCTATCTCTCCATCACTGAATTTACCTACCTTTGCCTTTCCCAAAGGTCTTCCCATGATCTGCGCTATCTCCTCCGCCAGCTCCACATGGGAATTGCCCGCAAAGATCCTGTAATCCGAATAAAGTCCTTTTTTCATCTGTTTTCCCTCCGTCACTATCGCCATATAACGTCTGCTCTAAATATCTTCCATACGTTCCCATATGAGAATCTCCGTCTTCTCATTTATCTAAAAGCTTCGTTTTTTCCACCCAGCCTTCCAAAGTCTTTCCACGAGCCCGTTCTATGAACAGATCTCCGTCCGAAACATCATTGGATACGGTGGAACCTGCACCTATATATGCCTTTTTCCCTATAGTGACTGGAGCTATCAGATTGCTGTTACACCCTATGAAGGCTCCGTCCTCCACCCTGGCTCTGGATTTGTTCTTCCCGTCATAGTTCACGAATACGACACCGCAACCTATGTTTACGTTTTTTCCAACATCAGCGTCGCCTATGTATGCAAGATGGCTGGCTTTGGTACCGTCTCCAAGTGACGAATTCTTCACCTCGACGAAATTCCCTATCTTACATTCTCTGCCGATATCACTGCCCGGTCTTACATGTACAAAAGGACCTATGGCAGTCCCGTCACCTACCGAACTCTCTGTTATTACAGAGCTCTGTATCTTGACTCCGTTGCCGATCCGGGCATCCTTCAGAAAACTGTTTTGTCCTATGTCACAATTTTCTCCGATCTGTGTTTCCCCCTCCAGGGTGACACAGGGACCGATGAAGGTGCCCTTGCCTATCTCTACTGTCTCATCTATATATGCCTGTCTGATATCTGCAAAACGCACACCCCGGTCTGCCAGGATCATATTTATCCTTATCCTGTTTTCTTCATCTTTTTTGTGATCAAACTCATATCCTTTATCAGTCATTTATCTTCTCTCCCCTGCCTGCATAAGTCTCACCATCCAGCTCAAGTATCATATCGCCTACGCTGTAAACATCTCCCGCACCCATGGTTATCACCAGGTCTCCCTGTCCCGCATTGTTGTACACAAAGCGCGCTATCTCTTCAAAACTGGGGAAATAATACACTTCTTTATCGCTTTGCTTCTCCTTGATGCGGTCGCGAAGAGCTTTTGAGCTGATCTTGTAGACATTTTTCTCTCTTGCGGCAAAAATTTCCGCTAAAACCACCACGTCTGCCTTGGAAAATGCTCCGGCAAACTCATCGAACAGGGCCATGGTCCTAGTATATGTGTGCGGCTGGAATACGACCCAGGTCTTTTCCTTTTTCATCTTCGAAGCCGCGGCAAGGGTCGCCTTTATCTCCGTAGGATGGTGTGCATAATCATCGACTATCCTTATCCCGCTCTGAGTAGTCCCCACTTCATCGAACCGTCTCTTGGTCCCCTTGAATTTCTGCAAGGTCGAAACGATAGTCTCAGGTGCCACACCCATCCGATGAGCACATGCGGTAGCTACCAGGGCGTTGAGTATGTTATGTTCTCCCGGTATCTTGAGCTGGACCGTACAGAGCTTTTTCCCTTTTGTGTATATGTCGAAAGTAGGTCTGCCCTTATTGTCGAATACCACGTCCTGAGCATTGTAAGTGGAACTGGCATTAAAGCCGAAAGTTATCACATTGGGCATGTCCTTTATGACTCTGTTCACGAACGGGTTCGCATCATACGCATACAGAGTCCCGTCCTCCGGCACCAAAGATGCGAACTTTTCAAAGGACTGGACTATATGTTCTATATCTTTGAAGTAATCAAGATGATCCGAATCTATATTCAGTATTATCTCGGTAGTGGGTTTCAGTTTCAGAAAACTGTCCATATATTCACAGGCCTCTGTGACGAAATATTCGTTGCCCCCTGTCCTTACATTACCGCCTATCTCCTGCAGGTTGCCGCCTACCAGTACGGTGGGATCCAGTCCCGCATCTTTCAATATGAGAGAAAGCATAGAGGTGGTTGTGGTTTTTCCGTGAGTGCCCGCTACCGCCACGCTGTTGGTGCAGTCCTCCATTATACATCCGAGCATTTCCGCCCTGGATACGGTCGGTATCCCTTTCTCCCTCGCAGCAACGAGTTCGGGGTTGTCCCTGCCCACTGCCGACGAATATATGACCAGATCCGCCCCTTCTATGTTTTTTTCTCTGTGTCCCAAAAAAATACCGGCACCTTTTTTTATGAGCCGTTCGGTCTTGTCGTTCTGATTCATATCAGATCCGGTTATTTTGAATCCCCTGTCCAGTAAAATAAAAGCAACGGCTGAAAGGCCTACACCTCCTATGCCGATGCAATGTATATGTTCAACTGATTTCAGATCTATCATGTGAAACACTTCCCTTCTTAAATTTGCCACTACATTGTATCACATGACATCTCCTTTTGCACTTGTTTTACATATTTCCTCTGTAATGTTTTCTCTCTCCCCGTCTGTTCCGGTCATGTGTTTCACTGACTTTCCTTTTGCATATTGACATGGGACATTTATACTAATAGTATCAAGGTGTCATGCTGTGCGATGACGCACTGCATCCCCTTTTGGAGGAGATCATGAAAAGAACGGACAGGATAGGTGCGATGATAAAGATACTTTCTGACACACCGGGGAAGATGTTCCCGCTATCCTATTTCTGTGACTTGTTCCACGCTGCCAAATCCAGCATAAGCGAGGATATAGCTATAGCCGCGCGTATGATATCGGAACAGGAACTTGGCCGCATAACCACCACTCCCGGCACAGGCGGCGGAGTCAAATATGTGCCCTTCCCCTCAGACAGACAGTGTTTGGAAATACAGCAGGAACTATGCGACAGACTTTCAGATCCTTCCCGCATACTCGGCGGCGGTTTTCTATATACGTCGGACATAATGTTCGATCCCCATTTCGTTCCCAAAATGGCCTCTGTCTTTGCCAGGAACTTTGCACAAAGTGAAGCACATTGTGTAACTACAGTGGAGACCAAAGGCATCCCCCTGGCTATGGCGGTAGCCGGTTTCCTGGACATCCCGGTAGTCATAGTAAGACGCGAATCCAAGATCTCGGAAGGCCCTACCCTTTCTATAAACTACTTTTCCGGATCCACGGGAAAGATGCAGAAAATGTCTATGGCAAAAAAGGCAGTGGCAGGATGCAAGCAGGGCAGCAAAGCTATCGTCATAGACGACTTCATGCGGGCCGGCGGAAGTTTGAAAGGCATCGCAGAGCTTTTGGAAGAATTCCACATAAGAGTCTGCAACATCGGCGTGGCCATTTCATATGCCGAGCCGGAAATCAAAAAAGTCAGTGATTACATCTCTTTGGTGCAACTCGTCAGCGTTGATGAAACCGAGAGGAAAATATCTGTGGAACCCAGTCTGCATCTGAGACCTTGTTCAAAACAAATATTGTAATTTTTCTGAATTTTTTCCTTGTTACAATATATTTATTGTTGTATAATTTGTTTAGCAAATTATACAGGAGGGTGGTGACATCAATGAATATTACAGATGTAAGAGTTCGCAGGATTAGCGATGAAGGCAAAATGAAAGCCGTAGTATCCATCACCTTTGACGATGAATTCGTGGTACATGATATCAAGATCATCGACGGGCAAAATGGGCTGTTTATAGCAATGCCGAGTAAAAAAATGGGCGAAGGAGATTTTAGGGACATTGCTCATCCCCTGATTTCCGAGACCAGAAACAAGATCAAAGATGCCATATTTGCCGAATATGAAAAGGTTTTGGCCGAAAATACTGCTGCAAATACAGATGAGGAGAATGGGGGACCGGTATCAGAGGAATAGTTTCCTCGTCATGGGGGCATCTCAAATTGCAATCATCTAAATTTATTATTTATCGCGATTTAACACCATCAATGAGAAAACCGGGACAGTCCCGGTTTTCTTTTTCCTGCTTTGATATTTTTATTTCGCAGCTGCTGCCCTATACTCGTCCTGCGAGATGCTGCATCTTCATGTCAGAAAAAAACATGATGTCCGCACACTCTTTCAACTGCCGCCTCAATTGCACCGATTTGCTGACACGTTTATACTGCAGTTCGTGTTCGACGCTGGCCCAGGAATCCATCGCTATGGTCCGGATCTGTATTTCACACCGCATCCTTTCGATTCCCTCTGCATATCGACACGGCACCCCTACCTCCACTATCATGTGCAGGCTCCTGTATCCGTTGGGTTTAGGTCTCTCTATGTAGTCCTTTTCCTTTATGAGTTCTATGCCCTCTGCCGCACATATCAGGTTGCGTATCAAATAAACATCTGACACATATCTGCTTATTATCCTGACGCCTGCAACGTCGTTGAGATTGTTTCTCACAGCATCTACGGTAAACGGTTCACCCAGTCCGGAAAGTTTCCTCTTTATGCTCTCCGGCGATTTGAGCCTACACGATATACCGTGTATAGGTGACCTGCATCCTATATTGCTGTATCCTGCGCTGATCTCTTCTATCTTGCTTTTCACCGACTCTATAGCTTCCTCGTACATATACAGAAGTTCCGGAAAAGAAGGACCGATAACTTTACCTATGTAGTCTGTCCCGCCGGATAAAATCGAACTTTTTTTCGGGCACATGTCTTTTGTTTTCGGAAGCATCATTTTTCTTTTCATGACCTCACTCCTTATCTGCTGTGTCGTCGTATGATCTCCGTTCCTACGTCACGTTCCACCGTGTGTCAGTCCCTTAACGGCTACGACATCTGCATCGCCGAGATGTGCATGTTTCCCTGCTGCTTCAGAGGGCCGCCTCTACCAGGATTATACCGGGCAATCTTAAATCATTCGTAAAACCCGCATATTTTCTTTGTGTTAATTTAAGGAAAACCCCATCAAAAAAGCGGCGTCATATCTATGACCCGCTCTTCCAAACATTGCTCCTTTTGACTATATCCAATGAGTTTCCTGTCGTTTTCGCTGTTTTTCAGCATCCTTCTTGGACTCTTCCAAAAGCTCTTTTGCCTCGTTATACAGCTCCTTTTCTATCTCCGTCTCCGGATGTATCTCTATGCCGTGAGGCATCGGTCTCCCCTCGTCATCAGTATGGACATATGTGAAGAAGCCGTCTACGATAAACTCCTTCGTATTGCTGTTGCTTACACGGACATATGCCGTAAGGCTCGTCCGTCCCGCAAAACATATACAGCTGTCATATGATACCATCTGCCCCTTCGGCACCGGTTTTATGAACAAAAGGCTATTGATGCGCATACAAACTATATTTTCACTTTCGGTTATATCCGAAGCTGTTATGAACCCTGCTTCCACCATCCATTCGACGCCTCTGCCCGCGTACAGTGTGCCATGATGATTCAGGTCTTCTCCCTTTACCAGATGTCTGGCAGAAATGATTTTATTGGCCATCGTACCACCTCCCTATGATCGTCCTACAAGATTGTAATACTTATGATTTCGTTGTCAATCATGTTCTCGTAAAAAAAGGGGCGGTATACAATATTCTTAGTTTCATTCCTACTTTTCCGCAGGAACAGTATACTGAACGATGCCTGTTTTCCCCCTGTCTCTGCCCGGATCGCGAGTCTATATTTCGATACTATTATATCATAATACTATCCATGTTATCATTACAGCTGTGTATCGATCCTAAGCTCACAGTGAAGATCAGGAGGCATATGAATGTATCATATCAGCGATGACAAACGAGCAAAACGCTCATCCGAGCGCATTTATAACGGGCTTTTGGAATGTATGGAAAAGAAGCCTTTCGATCAGATCACCATCAGCGATCTGCAAAGAGCCTCAGGAGTTGCCAGGACCACTTTCTATCGTGCATTTGACAATATCACCGATGTGCTTTACTGGAAATGTGACACCTGTTTCTATGAAGTGCTCAGTCAGTATGATCCCGACGCATCCAAAGGAGAGTTCCATATCGTCAAACATTATTTCCGATATTGGATGGATCACAGCGACATACTTGAACTCCTTATCAAAGTCAACCGACTCGATATCATCTACGCCTGCCACATGAAAAATGCGGAAATCATCCGGGATCGTTTTGGGACTCTTCCGGGCATCCCTTCTGACCACGGCAATTATTTCATCGCCATCCGCACGGGCTTTACCATAAGCATATTGACGGCCTGGCTTCAAGCAGGCCGGAAAGAAACGCCGGAAGAGATAGTGGGAATCATACGCGAACAGCTCGATATCCTGCCAAAGGTTTGGGGAAAGCCAAATACATAAAAATGCGACATTCAAAAGAACTTTCTGTCTTTATATATGTGCCATGCATTAAAAAAGAGATAAGCCGCTTGATTCCAGCGATCTATATCCCTTTTCGATGGAGGCGACACCCGGATTTGAACCGGAGGATAAAGGTTTTGCAAGGCTTTTGTCTTATATGCCAAAGCCCTGTATTTTCAATATATTTCTTGTGAATGTTCTTTCATACACCTTATTTTGACACCTTATGATTTTGCCACTCTATATCCCGCCATATAACTATAAAAGCGGGCGATCTTGTCCGCTCTCGATAATACACTTGCTATCTTGCTGTTTTGATTTTTAACGGTTTGCTCCACCCGCCGTAGTATCTCGTTCTATCGACTTTCACTATGCCTCTCACCTTTACAGTATATCTGGTGCTGGCTTTCGATCCTTTGATGGTGGCCTCGTTGTTCCTGGACTTTATCATCTTGATCTGCCACCCATCCCCCATCATTTCCGCCTCGCCAGCATCCGGGAGTCGCCCAGCATCATCGCCGCAAAAAAAGATTGAAATACGCGGCCATGGCGAGTCCGTCCAACACCATGCGCTCCCATTTCATACCGATCCCCCTCGAAGTCGATCCGAATGATTTTCACCCGCAACGAGCCGTCCGTCAACCACGTCGACAGGCAGTGGATGAAGTTCTGTGTCCATTGTAGTTAGTTTATGCTAACCAATCAAGCCTTTCTCCCTTAGCAGAGCTCCCACCGCGAGTCACAGCAGGCACGGATGAGCTCCTCGTCGTGAGTGATGACGAGCACCGTCTTCCCCTCATCCGCCGCGCGCCGCGGCAGGGAGCGCCTCTGCGATAATGCGCATATTCCCGCCGTTCAGACCGGATTTGAGCTCGTCAAAGATGAGTATCTCACAGCCTGAAAGCAGTCCACAAGAAGGGACAGCCGCTGCTTCTGCCCGCCGGATAATATGTCGGGATGAGCGTCTTTGTATTCATAAAGAGCAAACCGCTTCAAAAGCTCCCGGGCACGATCCAGAACGACCTGTATCCGGGGCCGGCCCAGAAGGGGCTCCTCGGAGACGCTGTTTTCGAAAAACTGCGTCCCGGTATCGTTGGCGCCGTACCAGCTCATCAAACAAATCCTCTTTAATACCGTAATAGCCGTAAAATACCCCCTGAGTAAATCCCGCTTCCCTGACCACGGATCGCATGGATGCTCCCTGATAACTTTTCGCCAGGAATTCCTTCTTTCCAAATTCAAGGATTTTTCTCTGTGTATTAGTCAGCTCCATGGCATTTCTCCTTCCTCGTTCATATATCACCGATATATATCGGTGATATATGAACTTGTTTTTTCCGGTTTGTCAAGAATGTTATCAAGCCGGTATTGTCGTTCCGAAAAATGACACCTTATGGCTTGTGCCTATAAGATATTAAGCGAATCTCCCGGTGTTTCCTCTCCTGTATACCATGATATTAAAAAAAGATAAACCGCTGGATCCCAACGGTTTATCTCTCTTTTCGATGGAGGCGACACCCGGATTTGAACCGGGGAATAAAGGTTTTGCAGACCTCTGCCTTACCACTTGGCTATGTCGCCATGTGCCGCAATTTCTTGCGGCTTGGCTAGGGTAGCAGGATTCGAACCTGCGCATGATGGAATCAGAATCCACTGCCTTACCGCTTGGCTATACCCCATCGTTTGCCTTTATTTAATTGGGGTGGCTGATGGGATTCGAACCCACGAATACCGGAGCCACAATCCGGCGTCTTAACCACTTGACTACAGCCACCATATGGCGATCCGGATCGGGCTCGAACCGACGACCTCCAGCGTGACAGGCTGGCATTCTAACCAACTGAACTACCGGACCGTATTCTGGTGGGCGCTACAGGGCTCGAACCTGTGA
Organism: uncultured Bacillota bacterium; assembly: GCA_949284065.1. Lineage (GTDB taxonomy): Bacteria > Bacillota > Clostridia > Peptostreptococcales > Anaerovoracaceae > CASDUO01. The sequence goes on along the minus strand of CASDUO010000022.1, from coordinate 7,079 downwards.
CCCCCTGCTTGTAAGGCAGGTGCTCTCCCAGCTGAGCTAAGCGCCCTGGAATGGTAGCGGCGAGTGGACTCGAACCACCGACCTTCCGGGTATGAACCGGACGCTCTAGCCACCTAAGCTACACCGCCACATACGCGAAAATCAAATCACGCAGAAATTATACTACCATTGATACAGGCCGCTGTCAAGAAAAATCCTCCCTTGCCGAAAGTTGGTTTCCGCCCTGTTTCATGCCGAAACATAAAGCTGTTTTCAGCCTTTTCCCATACTGCACATACCCCCGCATATCATCACCTCAAAAGCTCTTTTCAAAAAAATCATTCCCTTTTACTCTATCCTATTGTAGAATGTTTTTCGAGGGAAAATCATATTACAATGATCATTTATCCCGGTCTCGAGCACAGACACTTTTATGGTAGCGAATCGTCCCGTTACAGTGCCCATGACTTTAGAACGAAGATCCAACTGTTCAAAACGGGACATGGACAACATGAAAGTGTTTTTGAATACATCGGAGGCTACGGCGATCCGCATCCCGCAGCTGCGGCTTTCAGGATATCTCCACACCGATGGTGTGCATGATGACCTGAATAAAAAAATAGGAATGAAAGGTAATGAGAAGAATGAAGATCATCGTAACAAAATTCGGCGGAAGTTCCGTTGCGGACAATATCCAGATCGACAAGGTAAAAGATATAATCACCTCAGACAAAAGGAGAAAATATGTGGTGGTTTCCGCTCCCGGTAAGCGAAGCGAAAACGATATAAAGATCACCGATACGCTATACACCTGTAAGCGCAACATAGAGGAGAACCTCCCCTTTGAACAGATATTCCAGATCGTCGTAGACAGATTTACCGAGATCCAGAAGAAACTGGGCACCGATGTTGATTTTGATAAAGAATTCTCCATCATACTGGAAAATATGAAAAAAGGCGCCTGTCAGGATTATGTGGCGAGCAGAGGGGAATACCTCAACGGAAAGATGATCGCCCGATACATCGGTTACGATTTTATCGATGCGGCCAAGGTCATAAAATTCGATGAAAAAGGCAGGTTCCTTGAAGAGAAAACTGACAAAGCACTCAAAAGGGAGCTGTCCAAACACGAATATGCCCTTATACCGGGCTTTTACGGTTCAAAACCTGATGGAAGCATCAAAACATTTTCGCGAGGCGGTTCCGACGTTACCGGCGCTCTGGTGGCCCGTGCATCTGAAGCATCCGTATATGAAAACTGGACTGATGTTTCCGGTTTCCTCATGGCGGATCCCAGGATAGTGAAAGACCCTAAACCTATCGAGTCACTGACTTTCCAGGAGCTGAGAGAGCTTAGCTATATGGGTGCCAGCGTTCTACACGAAGATGCAATCTATCCCGCAAAAATAGCGGGGATACCCATAAATATAAGGAACACCAATCGTCCCCAGGACAAGGGCACCATCATAACTGCCGAACCCGGAAAGAGATCGAAAGAGCGGATCATAACCGGCATCGCCGGCAGCAAAGACTTCACCGTAATAGCCATATATAAGAATATGCTCAGTACAGAGAGGGGTTTCATACGAAAGCTGGCAGGCATAATGGAAGACTATGATATACCTTTAGAACATCTCCCTTCCGGTATAGATACCGTAAGTGCGGTAATTTCCAATAAGGCAATAAATGACAGATTGGGAGAACTCGTAGACGAGATCAAACAACAGCTCCATCCCGACAGCATAGATGTATTCGATGACATAGCCCTCATTGCCACTGTCGGTCTTGGCATGGCCGCAAGACAGGGTGTGTCGGCAAAGCTTTTCGGAGCCCTCGCCGGAGCGAATGTCAATGTGAGGATGATCGATCAGGGGTCCAGTGAGATGAACATCATCGTAGGAGTCAACAACAAAGACTTCAAAACAGCCATTCGCGCCATCTATGAGGCTTTTGAAAACCAATGACCTAAAAAAGACCCTCCGGGGCCTTTTTTAATGGAAATATCTTCGTTCCACCGCCTTCAGGGCCGGCTTTTCCAGGCCCTCACTTCACGCCTGAGCCAATCGGCCCATTTTTCTACGCCGTCGCCGGTCTTGGCACTGATCGGTATCACCTCTATATCAGGATTGAGGCTCCTTGCTCTTTTTTCTACAACAGACATATCAAAATCAAAAAATCCCATCGTATCTGTCTTGTTTATGATAAGCACATCGGCCACCTGGAACATCAGGGGATATTTGAGAGGTTTATCATCTCCTTCAGGTACGCTGAGGATCATGGCATTTTTCACCGCACCGGTATCGAATTCAGCCGGGCAGACCAGATTCCCCACATTCTCCAATATGACCAGATCCAGGTCTCTGGCCTCCAGCTCTGTCAGCCCCTGTTCTGTCATTCCCGCATCCAGATGGCACATCCCTCCCGTATGTATCTGGATCACTTTCACGCCTGTTTCCTGTATGGTTTTTGCATCCACATCTGAATCTATATCCGCTTCCATAACGCCGATCTTCATCTCGTCACCCAAAGCTTCTATAGTGCGCTTGAGAGTCGTTGTCTTTCCTGACCCCGGGGAAGACATGAGATTGAGAAGGAACAAGCCTTTGTCTTTGAGTTCGTCTCTCACCCTTGCCGCCTCTCTGTCATTATCTTCAAATACACTCTTCTTTATCTCTACTACTTTCAATCCGCTCATATCGTCTCCTTTGAAAATGATAAAATCGCTTCCGTGGCGATTCTACCATTTATATCATATGATTTCAATCTTATGGATGCTTGGCACATCCTGTGCCTGGACGGACTGCATATCTACAGGCCCTCTCTTTTACCGTGGCTACATATTGGGGAGACGAAGTATGGCCGCCACATTCTTTGAGCCTCCGCTCCAGTTCGTGCTGGTCACACATACATCTGTCCTGGGGTTGGTGGCATGTATGAGTTTATTGTTGCCGTAGTAGATGGCTGCATGATATATGCCGCTGGTCTTTCCGCCACTGGACATGAGGACTATATCTCCCGGCTGTGCCTTGCTATAGCTCTTGCCGATGTTGTATTTTTTCAAACTGTTATACAGGCCCTGTGCAGATGTTCTGCTCACATCCTTCCCTGCAACGTCAGCCTTCTTATACACCCAGTACACGAATCCGCTGCAGTCAAAACTGTTCGGGCCCGATGCTCCGTAAACATATTGTGACCCTTTCTTTTTGTTGGCCGTATCTATTATTTCCGACGCATAAGTGGTGCTGTATCCTGTACTGCTCTTAGTGAGTTTGGAAGGGGTCTTCCTGCTGACCACATCTGACATAGCTGTGTACAGCTCATCATCGCTTACCTTTTTTCTCGTTTCTACTTTGAAATAGTGGGTCTTGCCTTTTCCAAGACCTGTACAAAGGCACTGCAACGTGGATGCTCCTACTGTTTTCACCTTTTTATATGTGCCGTCCTTCGAAGTGCTCCTGTACACCGTATATCCCGTTGCTCCCGATACCTTGGTCCATTTCACATTTATTATAGATGTGGACTTCAGATATGTTTTGACAGTGGTCTTTCCTATCGTGATGTCTTCGCCTTCATCCTCCTGTACATCACCGGATATTTCCTCAGTATCTTCCGATGTGTCTGCGACTTCCGTTGCCGCCTGAGCTGATACCTCATCTGAGGAAGACACTACCGATGTGCCTGCATCCACGTCTGTATCCGCTTCTGCTGCACTGGCCTCGAAGGGCATGAGTGTACTGATACATATTATAACTGCCAGTAACGATGCTGTAGTTTTTCTCATATGATGTGTTCTCCTGTCTTTTTCGCTTTCGTTTATCTGAAACGCCTTGACACGAGCGCATGATAACATGGCGGCAGATCCGCCTCAACATCCTGCGGAGACACATCATCTTTTGTTCATACTATTTCATTTTCGCTTTATATGTTCTTTTCCACACTTTCATTGTCCCTGTATTGTATCTTCACTTAACCGTCACATCTCCCGAGCAGGTTCAGCCATTTGTCGCCTTCTCTTCCCGCTCTCAGGTCCTCAGTAACGAAAGTTTCCAGATCCCTGAATCCTTCTTCTACAAATATGTTCCGAAGTTCCTCCTCTTCGTAATCGCTGTAATACTTTGACCGTCTGTCGCCCTCGAAGTCCCCGTACATCACTGACACGAAAATGGCGCCTCCACCCTTCATAGACCTTTTTATCCTTTTCACTATATCCCTCATCTTGTCTTTGGGTACATGGAGCAGCGCTGCGCAGGCCCACACTCCGTCGAACTCTTTTTCATAATCCAGTTCGGAAAACAACATGCATCTCACCGGCTTTCCTATGTACTTGGCAGCCCTTTTACAGACCTCCTCGGAACCGTCTATGGCAGTGACATCGAACCCTCTTTTTATGAATGCCCTGCTGTCCCTTCCCGATCCGCATCCCAGATCCAGTATCTTCCCTCCTTCCGGAAGCATCTTGGCGAATGTGGAATGCATTTTCATCATCATTGCGTTTTTAGTGGACTGGATGAATGCGTCGGTGTTTTTGTTATAGTAATCCAATGTCAGCTCTTCATATTTCTCCATTTGTATTTCTCCTCCATATACCTGTGATCCAGTATATCCATATGTCGCCGCAGTGTCATGGACATCATCCTTGCCTTTCGGTCATGTGCCATCTGTCAGGTGAAACAACGGTCCCTTTGATGTTTATAACTTAAAGATTATGTTATTATATCACTTTGCTTTTAATTGGTCGATGTTTTTTTACTTCACCGGACACATCCCCATGAGATTCCTTCCAAACGAAAACCTGTGTCTCCGCAAAGACACAGGTCCCTAAAAGCTGTTATGTAAGTTTAGATCTATCTGAGATCACGTATCTAATCGACTGCATAAAATGTCCCGCTTACAGTCTGAGCCGTCTGGGAGCCTAAAGCGAAGACGTTCTCTATTTTATACGTATACTGTCCTCCATAGGTAAGTCCATTTGATAGGTACAACTCGATGGAATCCTCATCGAAGCTTCTCAATACTGTGCTCACCGTCGCTCCGTTGCTGTCTGTTATGGTCACTTTTGCGCTGGCAAGGTTCACATTATAGAGAAAATCCAGTTCCAATTCCCTCTCCCACGGATCATAGTCAGCCTTGTCGAACACTACTGTTCCGGTGCCCGGAACTACAGGGGTAGACGGATCATATCCTTCGTAGTAGTCGTCATCATAAGCTGTGAAGGTTCTGGTTATCGTCTTGTATGACGAAGCGTCATACCTTTTGATACCGCTGATCGTACATGTGTATTCGCCGTACTGTTCCAGATTCTGTGCTACTCTGACGTCCAGCTCGTCCCTGTCTTTCTTTATTACCGTGGAAGATATGGTATTGCCGCTGTCATCAGTGAAAGTCACCTTAGGAGACCTCCATTTGACATCGTATTTGAAGTCGAAACTGACCTTTCTCTCGCTGTTGTCATATTCTATATCTTCAACATATATGTTCGTCGCTGCAGGTATCCTCACCTTGCCTTTGATCGTGTAATATCTGTAATGATCTTCATCCCTTACGTTTTTTATATAGAATGTGTATGTCTTACCTTTTTTGAAGTTCCTGATATCGAACGTGATATGCTCCTCAGTTTTACGGACTATCCTGTCACTGTAATTCTTTCCGCCCGACTTTACGGTCACCGATGTGTTCCTGTATCTCACATCGTCATCCCATTCCACCCTGACTACTCCGCTGCCTCTGTATTCGACTTCGTCTATCCTGGGTTTTATGGAATCTGCAGAAGCAGTTATGGGGGTGAATGCAGTCACAGCCATTGTCGCTATCATCGATGCAGCTACCAATAATCTCATTCCTTTTCTTTCTTTTATCACTTTTTTCCTCCTTCATTTAGCATCATATCTTTATCGTGCCCACATACTAACAGTGTAAAATTAAAAAAAGATTAAAGGTCAGGACAAATCGGTATGCATACTTAAAATACCCCGTAATAGGCGATTGCCTTTTCTTGTGAGATAGTGTATCATGGATTTAGTTAGTTATTCCTAACCAAATTCGGATAGTCTGGAGGTAAATCATATGCCTGACTTTGGCAAGGTGGAAAATACATTGTTCGTGCCCATGGCCGGCCGGATCTATACAGGTGAAAACTTTCCGAACATCCTCTATGATGAAAAGGCTCTTTCATTGAAAGAAAAACTTCCGCCGGGTCTGTCTGAGCAGGGCGAACAGGGGCAGTATCCTCTGATCGCTTCGGCTTCACGCTCTGCCAATATGGACCGTTTCATCAGGGATTTTCTGACACGCAAGTCCCAGGGGATCATCGTACAACTCGGGTGCGGCCTGGAAACGACTTTTTACAGGAATGACGACGGTCATACCCGCTGGTATGAAGTGGATCTGCCGGATGTGATCGATTACCGGCGAAAACTACTTCCGGAGCCGGAACGTGATATCTACCTGGCTGAGGACGCTTTCTCCGATGATTGGATCAAAAAGATCCGTGCCGATGCACAGGACGCTCCCCTGCTCATTACCGCCGGCGGTCTGTTCCATTATTTCCCGGAAGAAAGGATCCTGGGCCTTTTGCGTATGTTACAACGATACGGTGATATGGAGATCATATTCGACGCTGTAAACAAAAACGGTATTGCCATGATGCGGAAAAAGTATATGAAAGAGGTGGGCCATGCTGATGCGGAAATGTTTTTCTATGTGGACAACGCTCAGAAACTGGCTGCCAATGCGGGCGACCACATCCGCGTCCTGTCGGAAGAGCCCTATTACCGCCACATCCCGAAACAGGGCCTGAAGCCCTCTACGAGAATCAGTATGGGCGTCTCTGACTATCTGGGGATGGTGAAGATGATACATCTTGGGATGGGATGATATACGGGGAACGGCCATAATGAGCCGGTATCCCAAAAAAGCAGTTGCATGTATTGATCCTTGTGTTAAGAAACACATCAAAAATGAGGCTAATAAAAGAAGTTTCAACCCATTTTTAACCCATTTTTGGTTGACTGAAAAAGTAAATGCCTCAAAGCGTGCAATAAAATATACAAGAATCGTGAAGTAAAAAAGTGCGTCTACAACTTCACGATTTTTTAATACAA
>CASDUO010000021.1:17922-45004 GCA_949284065.1 uncultured Bacillota bacterium | reverse complement strand
TCTGGAAGAGGTGGAATGCCTTTCCGCAGTAGATATAGCCAGAAGAGGCGGCGTGGACGTGACCATGGTTTCCGTCACGGGAGATCTGCTGGTCACCGGCGCCAATGACATCACACTCAAAGCGGATATCCTGTTCGAAGACGGAGATTTTTCAGACAGCGATCTCCTCTTTCTCCCCGGAGGTCTGCCCGGCGTCACGAATCTGGCTGCCCATCAAGGACTTCGGGAACTTCTCAAAGATTTCTACTCGAAAGGAAAAGCCATCGGGGCCATATGTGCAGCACCAAGCTTCTTAGGTGAACTGGGACTCCTGGAAGGTAAAAAGGCTACCTGTTATCCGGGTTTTGAAAACCTTATGAAAGGCGCGAAAGCCGTAGGAGACGGTGTGGTGACAGACGGGAACATCACTACAGGAAGAGGCGTAGGCTTTGCCATAGACACAGGTCTGGAGATCCTCCGCCGTCTTGAAGGCCCCGAAAAAGCCGCTGAGGTGAAAGCCGCCATACAGCATCCCGAAACTGTATAGAGGTAGCACAGTCAAATATCGTTCCGACAAATATAAAGCGGCCTTACTGTGAGAACACAGCAAGGCCGCTTTTCCATACATGCACCATCTGTATGTATAACTCAGTTATCCTCTTTTTTCTCCTTCATTTTCTCTTCCATATACCTGTACCCCTTTTCATAGGCCTCCAGGTTTATGCCTGCTATGCTGGCGCTGAAGTTTTTCATTATCTCCTCTTCAACAGTCGGATAGTGGATCTTTGGAAGTATCTTTGTGAGGGCGCCCAGTATGACTATGTTCACCACGAAGGGCTTGCCCATTTTTTCGGCTATCTCCGTAGCGCTGATGGAGTATACGTCCTTTCGCTCGCTCTCTACCAGAGTGTCGTTTACGAGAACGATGGCATCGTCTTTCACTGTGCCGATGTACTTGTCATAGCCCACCTGATTGAGAGCCACGAAAACATCTGCATCGTCCACCTTCATGTAGTCTATCTCTTCATCGGATATGACTACTTCAGCCTTGCACGCTCCCCCTCTGGCCTCAGGCCCGTAACTCTGGGTCTGGCTTATGTTATAGTCCTCACCCAGCCCGTAGGCTTTCGCCAGCAACACTGAAGCCATGATCACTCCCTGTCCGCCGGCTCCTGCAAATCTGATATTGATCCTCATGTTACTTCACATCCTCCCCCACATGTTCCACATCTATTGCTCCGTCGGGACACATGCGCTCACACATGCGGCACTCTATACACTTATCCTGGTTTTTCGCCTCAGGGATGTTCGCACCGTAGTCGCCTCGCTTGATGCTCTTGACGAATACCTGCTTGGGGCAGATCGATATGCATATGTTACAGCCTTTACATCTGGCTTTGTCCACACTGATCTTAACCATCCTGCCCTCCTTTTCCCGCAGCTATGCCGGCCTCTTCATAAGATGCCCGTATCCTTTCTGTGTACTCCACCTTCGTTTCATCACGGCGGAAAAGACCGATCTTCACCTTCCCTTCCGGCGGCTCTTCACCGTCTTTGCAGACGCAGGTCATCTCCCTGTACCTTCTTATCATTTCCGCCGGCTCTTTCGTACCCATGACATTTTTCCCGGCCTGTACAGGGCACTGGGAAAGCACTTCTATAAAGCTGAAACCCTTGTGCTCGATCCCTTCTTTTATCGCCTTTGCCAGCTGCACCGGATGGGCCGTGGTCCATCTTGCCACATATGTGGCTCCCAGAGCCATGGCTGTCTCCGCACCTTTCATAGGCTCGTCAGCCGCACCGAAAGGAGATGTTTTCGTCACCGCTCCGTAAGGTGTGGTCGGGGATTTCTGGCCTCCGGTCATGCCGTATATGTTGTTGTTCACATTGACCACAGTCAGGTCTATATTCCTGGCGGCGCCGTGTATCAGATGGTTTCCCCCTATGGCCAGACAATCGCCGTCCCCTGAGAAAATCAGTATCTTTTTTTCGGGTCTGGCCAGCTTCAGCCCTTCCGCAAAAGGAATGGCCCGGCCGTGCATGGCATGTATCACATCCAGCTTCAGGTAACAGGGTATCCATGCGGAACACCCTATCCCGGATACGCAGGCTATGTCGTCTTTTATCCCGAGTTCATCTATGGCATTTATGGCTGCCACCTGGACTATGCCGTTCCCACAACCGGGACAGAAAAGTGTGGGCAGAGATTCTGTCTTTATATATTCCTCATAGAGCTTATTCATCCATCCCCACCTCCTCCAGTATCTTATCCAGTATATCCGTGGGAGAATGTATATCTCCTCCTACTTTGGGTAGCGATATGACCTGTTTGTCCGGAAGTATCCTTTGGATCTCCTTCACATATTTCCCCATATTCATCTCAGGCACTATGACGGTCTTCACGTCTTTCGCATGTCGGGCTATGAGTTTGTCGGGACATGGCCATACCGTATCTATTTTTATCAGCCCCACCTTGAGATGAGAATAATCTGTATTTCTGGCAGTAGTGAGTCCTTTGGTGAAAAGATCCCTGAAAAGCCTGAACTTGGGGAAGATACGATCATCCTTTATTCCCCTGGCAAGTTTGACTGCATTCATGGCCGGCCTGGCAACAGATCCGTAAGCGATTATGGCTATGTCCGCATCGTCCATACAATAGGCCTTCACCTGACATATGTCATCTGCATGATCGCTGATCTTTTTACATATGTTCTCCACGAAGGCTCCGCTTTTCAAAGGTATGTGGCCTATCCTGCGGCCTTTCTCATCGTGGAGCTGTCCTTCCACCGTAGACATGGCTCCCTTGAAAAAATCCGTCTGAGGCGACTTCACATAGTCCTTAGGTGAATCGTCTATAGTCACTACGTCATCTCTCAGCTCCACCTTTTCTCTCATATGCCCCACTTCCTCATCGGAAAGGAGTATGACCGGAGTCCTGTATTTTTCGCTGAGCTCAAAGGCTCTTATGGTGAAGTCGTACATCTCCTGAACAGAAGAAGGGGAAAGGGCTATGATCTCATAATCCCCGTGACTGCCGTATCTGGCCTGGTACACATCCTGCTGCGATGAAAGGGTAGGCTGGCCTGTGGAAGGTCCTCCCCTCTGGACGTCGATGAATACTACCGGTGTCTCCGTGGAGGCTGCAAAGCCTATGGCCTCCTGCATCAGGCTGAAACCCGGGCCGGACGTGGCGGTCATGGCCCTGGCACCGCCCCACCGTGCTCCTATTATGGAGCACGCGGAGCCTATCTCGTCTTCCATCTGGATGAAGGCTCCTCCGGCCCGGGGCATCTCCTCTGCCAGCAGCTCTATTATTTCCGTAGACGGTGTGATAGGGTATCCGGCGAAAAACCTGCACCCTGCCTGTATGGCTCCTTTGGCACAGGCTTCATTGCCCTGAAGGACCATGCTGCCGTCTTCCATCCTTCCGATCCTCTGATCTCCGGGCCTTCTCCGGCCCCGTCTTATTTTCCTTTCCTCTTCCGCCATGTCTCTCATCTCCTGGGACAAACGTCTTCTCCCTCTTTACCTTTTTATCTTTCTATGCTTCTTCCTGCCGATCCCGTCTGCCGAAATCTCCCCGCGGCCTCAGCCGTTACAGCAAGTGGTTCTCTATGACCTGTACGGCGGGATCGAATTCCTCGATCTGGAGATAATATTCGGCCGCGTCGAAAAGAGCCTGCATAGGCGTAAGACCTATGAGCTCGGTGCCTATTACCGGGACGCCCCACCTTGCCGCTTCCGCCTTGACCAGTTCATTGACTCTGTAGAGAGGCGTCACCGTGAAATCTGTCATATTGATGGAGACCTGAGCGATGTTCCTTTCCTCCAGCATGACGCCCATGGCCTTCACACACTTGAGACCGCCTCCGGATTCCCTTATGGTCTTTCCGATCTTTTCCGCTATGGAAAGGTCCGATGTCCCCAGGTTTATGTTATATGCGATAAGGGGAGGTCTCGCTCCCACACATACTGCTCCTCCTGTGGGATGTATGCGCTGTCCTCCGAAGTCCGGTATCCAGTCGGGGTCCTTCACTTTTTCCGCCATCCCCTCGAACTGTCCCTTCCTCACCTTTGCCAGGTTCTGCCTGTGAGGTGCCGTGGCCGAACGTTCATAGAGGAACACCGGCAGGTCCGCTTCGGCTGCGATCCTTTCTCCCACTCTTTTGGACAGCTCTATGCAGTCCTCCATAGTCGCCTCTTTGATAGGCACGAAAGGCATCACGTCAACGCAGCCCATCCTCGGATGCTCTCCCTCATGTTTGGTGAGATCTATAAGCTCCACAGCTTTCTTTGCCAGCTTGACGCCGGCTTCCTCACAGCCCTTAGGGTCGCCCATATATGTTATGACGGTCCTGTTGTGGCTGGGGTCCGAACTGTAATCCAGCAGAGTACATCCTGCCGTTTCCCTTATCTGATCCACACATGCTTCGATGATGTCCTTGTTCCTTCCTTCGCTTATGTTCGGTATGCTTTCAATGATCGCAGCCATTTTTTCCTCCTGTTCTCTGAGATATATCTCTGTCTGTATTTATACCCTGAAATATATATGTTGATTCATCCTGTGTTCATCCCATATCTTCCCCGTTCCTCTTTACAGGCTTTTCTCCGTTTCCCCGTATATCCTGTCTGCCGTTTCCATAGCCTCTTTCAGTATGGCTTCTCCCTTTTCCCTGAAGGCCTTTTCGGTCTCTTCATCTTTGAGTCCGGGAAGATTTATTTTCACATTTAGCCACGCTCCCTGTGCCGCCGCTTTAAAATTCAGCGCCGCCACTCCCAGGTCGCTGGCTGCATTGATGTTGGATCTTCCCATTATACTTTCGGCATTTTTCAGCCCTTCCAGAGACAGCTCCATTACGGAGAAAGGCACCTCGGTAGCCTTCAGCGTCCCCTTCCTTATAGCTTTACTCCGGGCCGCCTTTTCTTCGTCACTTCCCTTCGGCATTTTGAAAGCCGCCGCCACAAGGTTGAAGGCCTCTGTGTCTTCATCTATTTTTTTCTTTGCCTCCTCGTATATGGCCGTCGCCTTTTCTCCGGCTTCCCTACAAAGATCCTCATATTCTCTGTACTTCTCTTTGCCTGTGGTAAGGTCACAGACCATGGCTGTCAACGCCGCTCCCTGCGCTGCCGCCAAAGCGCTCACCGAACCGCCTCCCGGTGCCGGTGCATCTGATTTGAGGACCTGAGTATATCGGTCCAAAGTCATTTCCGTCAGTTTCATTTTTCCTCCCTGTAAAATTATCTTTCTATCGTTTGCCTATGTCCGGTTTGCTCTCCTACATCAGCTCTCCCTCTTTGATTATCTCCAGAGCCAGATTGGATCCGAATCTGTAACAGAGCATGTCCATGTCAGGGGCATCCCATATGACCAGGTCCGCCTTTTTGCCCGGCTCTAAAGTTCCCACCGTATCTCCCCGACCTATGGCGCAGGCAGGGTTGATGGTCACCGCCGTCAGTATCTCCTCCGGGGTCATCCTGTATTTCAGATACCCCAGATTCATCACGAACTGCAGGTTGAGAGAAGGGCATGAACCCGGATTGAAATCGCTCCCCATGGCTACCGGTATATCCATCTCTATCATCCTGCGCACAGGGGCGAAACCTTTGCCCAGATAAAAGGATGTAGCCGGCAGGACCATGGCAGTGGTGCCGCCCTTTGCCAGAGACATGAGTCCCTTTTCTCCGATGGCTATAAGGTGCTCCGCCGAAACTGCTCCCAGCTCTCCTGCCAGTTGGGAACCTCCCATCTCCTCGATCTCGTCTGCATGTATCTTCAGCCCAAAGCCCAGCTTCTTCGCCTCCTCAAGATACTTCCTGCTCTGTTCCACATCGAAGACTCCCTCTTCACAGAAAACATCAGCAAATTCCGCAAGGCCTGTCTCCTTTACTGCCGGAAGCATTTCCCTGCACAGCAGATCCACATAGGCGTCGGGATCCTCCTTGTACTCCGGGGGCACCATATGGGCTCCCATGAAAGTCGATACCAGATCCACCGGATGATCCTCATTCAGTTTTTTCACTATCTGCAACTGCTTTTTCTCCGCTTCCCATGAAAGACCGTAGCCGCTTTTGGCTTCGCATGTGGTAACACCGAGGAAAAGCATTTCATCTAAGAATCCCATGCTCTTTTCATAGAGTTCTTCGAAAGATCCTTCTCTGGTCCTGGTCAGGGTCTGGAGTATGCCTCCCCCTGCTTTCAGTATCTCGAGGTAGTCGGCTCCTTTCAATTTCAGCGGTATCTCATTATGTCTGTATCCTCCGAAAACAAGGTGGGTATGTCCGTCTACCAGTCCCGGCGTCACCAGTTTTCCCCCTGCATCGATCACTGTGTATCCCTCGTCGGGACATCCGTCACCGCTGCTGTACTTTTCCACCTCCCCGGGCAGGGCTCCTCCCGAAGTGATCTCTTTGATCAGGCCGTCCTCACACAGCACGGCCGCATCCTTCAGTTTGAGATTATCTCCCTGCTCTCTTCCCCTGTGAGGGTGGGAGCCTGCAGGCGTTTGCAGCAGGCCTATGTTTTTTATAAGGGTCTTTCTCATCACGCTGCCCTCTTCCTTTCTTCCGCTATCTCTTTGCCGCCGCTCTATTTGAGGGCTTCTTTCACAGTCTTTTCCACAAGCTTTTCGTCAGCTGCATAGGGTATGGTTATATGTCCCTTCCCCTTATAATTGCTGTTGTATTTTATCACCGTCTCCACGGCGTTTTCGTTCTGGGCCCAGTTCCTTCGGGCCACGCCGCCCATAACGTCCCACATCATGGCAGACTTGAGGATCTCATCCACTCGCTCGCTTCCATCGAGCACCATGCCGAATCCTCCGTTTATGGCCTTGCCCACGCCTACGCCGCCTCCGTTGTGGAGGGCGCAAAGGCTCATGCCTCTTGCAGCGTTTCCGGCAAAGCAGTGTGTGGCCATATCCGCCATGACGTTGCTTCCGTCTTTTATATTTGAGGTCTCACGGAAAGGCGAGTCCGTACCGCTCACGTCATGATGATCTCTTCCCATCATCACAGGACCTATCTTTCCCTCACGCACCATTTCATTGAACTTGAGAGCTATGTTCGTCCTGCCCTCGGCGTCCTGATAGAGTATCCTGGCCTGAGTGCCCACTACCATTTTGTTTTTCTTTGCGTCTCTTATCCAGACCCAGTTGTCCCTGTCCTGGAACCTTCTGTCGGGGTCTATACAATCCATGGCCGCCCTGTCTGTTGCATCCAGATCTTCCGGTTTCCCGGAAAGGCACACCCACCTGAAGGGACCGTATCCGTAATCGAAAAGAAGAGGTCCCATAACGTCTTCCACATAAGATGGCCATATGAATCCGTCTTTTTCGTCTATGCCGTTTTTGCTCAGCTCTTTTACGCCCGCATCATACATTGCTTTGAGGAAAGAATTTCCGTAATCGAAGAAGACTGTTCCTCTTTCCGTCAAAGTCTTTATGGCTATGTAGTGTCTGTGGAGAGATGCGTCTACCATCTCCGTGAACATTTCTCTATCCTTGTGGAGCATGGCCGTCCTCTTGTCGAAGGTGAGTCCCACAGGACAATATCCTCCGTTATATACATTGTGGCATGAGGTCTGATCGGAAAGCAGATCTATGTGGAAATCCTTTTCTACCGCTGCTTCAAGCAGGTCTACGATATTTCCCCAGTAGGCGATGGATACACTTTCCTTGGCCTCTATTTTCTCCTTTGCCACTTTGAAAACTTCATCCAGGTCTTTGATCACCAGGTCCACCCAGCCCTGCTCATGTCTGGTCTCGATCCTGGAAATATCCACTTCTGCGAATATCCCCACTGCACCTGCGATGGTAGCAGCCTTGGGCTGAGCCCCGCTCATGCCGCCCAGTCCCGATGAGACGAAGGTATGTCCCGCCAGGTCGTCACCTGTACCCAGATATTTCCTTCCTGCGTTGAGTATGGTGTTGAAGGTGCCGTGGACGATTCCCTGGGGCCCTATATACATCCATCCTCCCGCAGTCATCTGACCGTAGTTGGCCACTCCCATCTGCTCCGCTATTTCCCAGTCGTCCGGGTTATCGAACATGCCTACCATAAGAGCATTGGTTATTATCACGCGGGGAGCTTCCGGCTTGCTGGGGAAAAGCCCCATAGGATGTCCTGAAGCCACTACCAGAGTCTGATCCTCGGTGAGTTCTTCGAGATATTTTTTTATGAGCCTGTACTGGAGCCAGTTCTGGCAGACCTGTCCCGTCTCGCCGTAGGTCACCAGCTCGTAGGGGTAGAGGGCAACTTCAAAATCCAGGTTGTTGTCTATCATCACCTGGAACGCCTTTCCCTCTATACATTTTCCTTTATACTGATCTATGGGCTTTCCGTATATCCTGCCTTGGGGCCTGTATCTGTAAGCATATATGCGTCCCTTCGTTTTGAGTTCCTCCATGAATTCCGGAGCCAGGGTCTCGTGGAGCTCTTCGGGCACATAGCGCAGAGCATTCCTGAGAGCCTGTCTGGTCTGAGCCTCTGTAAGCCTGTACCCTCTGTCCGGTGCCCTTCTTTTTCCCTCTTCGAATCCGGGATATTCGGGAAGCTTATTGTCAAGTTTTATGGTCATGGCTTTACCTATAGCTTCATTCTTTATTTTTTCTGCCATCTGAATTTCCTCCTTATGTATCTGTCCTCCGACTTCTTATATATCTGCTCGTCTTTCTCTTTCCTTCCGGCCGGTGATCACTTCAGCTCTCCCACAGCCTGCTGCACCGCTTTGACGATCTCTCCCTCTTTGACCATCCGGTCGAGTTTTTCCAGTTCATAATGCATTATCACATCATCATCTACGGGATCCGTCTCTTTTCTTATCCTCTCATATGCCGCCTCTGTTGCCGGTGAAAGACCTTTCTCTCCCCGGAGCCAGATAGCCTGGGCTGCCGATAAAAGTTCTATGCCCAGCACTTTCTGAGCGTTGTCCAGCACCATGGCCGCAGTCCTTGCCGCAGTGGTTCCCATGGAGACATGATCCTCCTGATTCCCTGAAGACGGTATGGAATCCACACACGCGGGATGAGCATATATTTTGTTTTCGCTGACCATAGACGCCGCCGCATACTGGGCTATCATGAACCCCGAACACACTCCGCCGTATTTCGTGAGGAAAGGCTCCAGCCCTTCGCTGAGCTGGGGATTGATGAGTCTCTCGCTCCTCCTTTCAGAAATATTGGCCAGTTCCGAAATGGCGTTTTTGAGAAGATCGAAGGTCAGGGCCATAGGCTGGCCGTGGAAGTTCCCTCCGGATATGACCTGGTCCTCATCGGGGAAAATAAGGGGATTGTCCGTAACGGCATTTATCTCTCTGGTCACCGTTTCATACACATAGTTTATAGCGTCTCTCGAAGCGCCGTGTACTTGGGGGACACATCTGAGGGAATAGGGATCCTGTACCTTGTTTGGATTGCTCTCCTTCGCATTCCCGCTGCCCGCCAAAAGTTTCCGCAAATTCTCCGCACAATCCTTTTGTCCCTGATGTCCTCTCAGTTCATGTACCTTGGGATCGTAGGCTTTCAATATGGCGTGGAGGGCCTCCCCCGTCATGGCTGCCGCAATGTCCGCCACTTTCAGAAGTTCCATGGCATCCCAAAGGACATTGACTCCTATGCCTGTCATTATCTGTGTCCCGTTTATGAGGGCCAGGCCCTCTTTGGCCGCCAGCTCTATGACAGGTATTCCGGCTCTTTCCATAGCCTCTTTTCCGGGAAGTATCTCCCCTTTATACTCCGCCTCGCCTTCGCCTATCATAGGCAGTACCATATGAGCCAGGGGAGCCAGATCTCCCGACGCTCCCAGTGATCCTTTTTCCGGTATCACCGGATGCACCCCTCTGTTGATCATCTCTAAAAGAGTGTTCAGAGTGCCGGGCCTTATACCGGAGTTCCCTCTGCTCAGAGCATTACATCGTAAAAGCATGGCTGCTCTCACCACCCTCTGAGGGAGTGGGTCTCCCATGGCGCAGGTGTGGCTTATTATAAGGTTTCGCTGTAAGTCCGCAGTCTCTTCTGACGATATGTATGTGTCTGAGAATTTCCCGAATCCTGTAGTAAGGCCGTAGATTATAGCTCCTTCTTCCAGTTTCTTGTCCACATAATCCCGGGCCTTTTTAACAGCCTTTTGGGACTCCTGAGAGATCTCGACCTTTTCCATGTTCACGGCCACATCTATAACTTCCTCTACCGTCAGATCTTTTCCGTTCAACACAACAGTCATGTCAACCGCCTTTCCTGACCTTGTCACAGACGTCGGCAGCCATGAGCCTTCCACAGCTCTTGCTGTCACGATCTTCATTCCTGAAGATCTTCTGTGACAAGTTTCTTCCATTGATTTTCCGCTTCTGTTTTTCTTGATTTCAGAATATACTAACAGCCTGTTTTTTTCAACAGGTTTTTAACAAAAAACGTTGAAATTTCAACGTTTTAAGGTGCTGTGGCAAAGGGGTGAAACATTGCTGTGATAAAGCGGTATCAAAGTCAAGGGATATCTCGATAAAGTGTTATAGGGATCGCAGGCTCCGCCCGGTCATTTTCGAAAACATATACAAAGAGCTTGGATACGAACAGGGGACTTCCAGGCCTGTATGCCTAAAGTCCCCTTGTGCATCCGTCATGTCCGTCGCATCTGTCTTCGCAAACGCTCTTTATCTTTACCTTCTCAAGACTTCCTCCAGATCGAACTTGAATGGATCATATTCCCCTGCAGCTATAGCAGCCACCGTGCTCAGGGTTCTGTCGATGTCTCCCTCCGTGCAGTAGGGAGCCAGCCCCAGTCTGACCAGGCCTCCGCTCTCTCCGAGGCCCAATGCCTCTATGGTCCCTACGGCATAAAAATCTCCGTTCCATGAATTTATGCCTTTGGATCCCAAAACCTGTGCTATGAATTCCGGGCTGTACCTGTCCATAGTGAAAACCACCGTAGGGGTCCTGGGGCGTCCTTCTGCCGGTCCGTAGAGATTCACACCTTCTATCCGCCTCAAACCGTTCCGGAGTTTTGCAGCCAAAGGCGCTTCGTAAGCATCTATGGCCATCATGCCGGCCACTATATATTTCCGGCGGCCTTCCAGCCCTTTGACTTCGTTCTCGAAATATCTGATATGGCTCTCTCCTATGGAAGCGATGAATTCCACAGCTTCCCTTATCCCGCAAAGATGCTCATACTGAGGTGTGCCCATGTGGAATTTTCTGGCTCCCTCCTGTATGTCATCGGCTCCCGCATTGCTGAAATCCAGCCTGTCGATGATCTCTTTATTCAAATAGATCACTCCCATATGCGGACCGAACCATTTGTACGAAGAGCATAGCAAAGCATCCGTGTCTATTTCCTTTACGTCTATGGGAAGGTGAGGGGCGTAATGCACTGCATCCACCACGGTCATGGCGCCGTACTTATGGGCTTCCTCTATATATTTTTTCACATCGGTTATGGTCCCGATACCGTTGGCTGCCCAATTGATGGCGACCACCTTGGTTTTTTTCGTGAGTTTCGATTTGTAGTCCTCGAAATCCAGCTCCTGGGTCTTCGTGTCCAAACGTACTTTTTTGATCACGCAACCGAATCTTTCCAGGGACTCCCAAGGCGCCACATTGCACTGATGATCTATTTCCGTAACAATCATCTCATCTCCCGGTTCAAATCCCTTGGAAAGGTTCATAGCCAGATTATAACAGTTCTGGGTCGAGGAACAGTTGAACCCGATCTCCTCAGGATCGCATCCGAGGAAATCTGCGGCCGCCTCTCTGGCCGACATCTCCACCTCTCTGGCCATGAGTCCCGCCATGAAATTGCCGTCCTCATTGGCATTGAGTTCCACCATGTAGTCAATGATAGCTTCCAGAACTCTTTCAGGGACCTGGGTGCCTCCGGGCCCGTCCAGATAAGCAACGGGTACTCCCTTGAATTCGATGGCACATGCGGGGAATTGTTCCCTTATCTCATCAATATCGAATTTGAATTCCATTTCCTTTTCCTCCTGTCACAGATCTACGGACCTCTTGGGGCATGCCTTCCGCGCCCTGCGGTCCCATGTTCTTCCGCTATATCATATCATATCCCCCGGCCCTTTGGAATGTCCGCGAGCCTCTGTGTTTTCCCTGTTTTCAACAGCCCATTTGTCTGATATAATCCTCTTGCACAGATTTTGTACACAATGTGAATGAAAAAACAAGAATGAGTTTTGAGAGGTCATTATGAACAACGCTGTAAAATCCACTTTTTTTCTGTTTGTAACGGCCATAATCTGGGGTTCTGCCTTTGTGGCCCAAAGAGCGGGGATGGAAGACATAGGTCCCTTTTATTTCAGCGCCCTTCGGATGCTAATAGGAGCCGGGGCCCTGTATATCCTCATCCTCATCACAGATAGGATCAACAAAAAGAAAAGATCTTCCGGAAAGGATCCCGGAAACAGCTCAGTCGCCTCTTCCGGATCTCTCCAGGATCGGGAAGACAGGAAAACTCTCTGGAAGGGAGGCGTCTACTGCGGTATCATCATCTTTTTCGCCAGCAATTTCCAGCAGGTGGGCCTTGTATCCGTCGATGCCGGAAAGACAGGCTTCATAACCGCCTTATACATAATACTCGTTCCCCTTTTGGGGATCTTCCTGAAGCATCGCATATCTCTGTTCAACTGGATAGGCGCTGTTTTGGGGGTCATCGGCCTTTACTTTCTCTGTATCACCGACGATTTCTCCATTTTACCGGGAGACCTCATCGTTTTGATCGGAGCGTTTTTCTGGGCCTTCCACATATTGTGCATAGATCATTACGCCCCCAAGGTGGATCCCATAAAACTTACGGCCATACAGTTCCTGCTGGCGGGGATAGTGAGTCTGGTCGTGGCCTTTTTTACCGAGACCATCTCCATGTCCATACTGTCCAATGCGGCTTTCTCTATATTGTATACAGGTATATTTTCCACTGCCATAGCCTTTTCCTGTCAGACCCTGGGACAGAAATATTCGGATAACCCTACGGCGGCATCCATAATCCTGAGTACAGAAGCTCTCTTTGCCGTTATCTTCGGTTTCCTCCTGCTGGGCGAGACTCTGACATTCAGAGAATCTCTCGGCTGTGTACTGATGTTCTGTGCGGTGATAATCGCTCAGATCCCTGCAAGATCAAAGGAAAAAACCATATAGGATGACTGGAAGTGGGGAGATGGATGCGGGCCGGCAGCAGAGGTCGGCGTCAGGCCTTACGGAAAAAAGGAGAGGGAAAAAGAGAAAAGCATAATAAACAATAAAGGAACGGGAAACGAGGAACATATATACGGAATAAGAAAGAAAGGAAAGAAAATGAACGACAGTATCTTAGTGATGTACAAAAGCGTTACGGGTTTTACCGAGCGATATGCCCGCTGGATCGCGGAAGATCTTGACTGTGAGGCGGCGGACATAAAAGACCTATCTGCCGAAAAGCTCTCCGGCTGTGAAACGGTGATCTTCGGCGGTCGTTTCCACGCCGGCAGAGTCGACGGGCTCAAAAAAGCAAAAGAACTCTTTGAAAAAAGCAGCTGTAAGAACCTCATCCTCTTCGCCACCGGCGCCACTCCCAACTCGGCAGGCGCCATCATCGAAGAGGCCTGGAAAAACGATCTCACGCCGGAAGAACTTTCTCTTTATCCCCACTTCTACATGCAAAGCGGCCTCAGATACGAAAAGATGTCCTTTGGAGACAGGGCGATGATGAAAGTTTTCGCTTCTATGGTGAAAAGAAAAAAGGACAAGACCGACTACGACAAAGCCATGGAAAAAGCTTTGGGAAGCTCTTACGATCTTTCGTCCCGGGAGTTCATATCTCCCCTGGTATCCTATGTGACCGCCCGGATCCTGTAAGACCGGCGGTCTATAAGTTTTTCAATATCTCTATGAGCCGGTCCAGTTCGTCTCTGCTGTAATATTCGATCTCTATAGCGCCCTTGCGGCCTTTGTCCCTTATGGTGACCCTGGTCCCCAGGGCTTCTTTCATTTCCTCTTCGGCTCTTGCCATATTGGGATCTTTCGCTCTCGCCGCCGGTCTGCCCCGCCTTTTTGCAGCCTTCCCGCCGGAAGCCAGCTCTTCGGTCTCCCTTACGGAAAGCCCCTGTTCTGCCGCCTTTTTCGCCAGTTCCACCTTCGCTTTATCGCTTTCCAGTGCTAAAATGGCCTTGCCATGCCCTCCCGAAAGTCTCCCTTCCGCAATGAGTTCCCGCACTTCCTTCGGGAGTTTGAGCAATCGCATGGAATTGGCGATATAGGGTCTGCTCTTTCCGACCCTCGCCGATATCTGTTCCTGCGTCATGGAGTATTCTTCGGACATGCGGGCAAGACCTTCTGCCTCTTCGATGGGGTTCAGGTCCTCTCGCTGCATATTCTCTATCATGGCAAAGAGTATGTTCTGTTCTTCCGTCAGATCCCTTCTGATACAGGGGATCTCCCTGAGACCGGCCTCTCTCGCCGCTCTCCATCGCCGCTCTCCTGCCACTATCTCGTATCCGTGCTTTGCCGGCCTTACGATTATAGGCTGTATCACTCCATGTTCCTTTATGGATGCTGCCAGCTCGTCTATGGCTTCTTTTCTGAAATTTTTTCGGGGCTGGTTGCTGTTGGGCTTGATATGGTCTATAGGCAGGCTGTCTATGCCCTGCTCCTTTCCTTCTTTTCCTGCGGAGACGATCCCTGCCTGATCCGCGGTCTTGCTTTTCCCGCCTCCTGATGCCGGTTCTACGGGAACAGCCGTGTCCATTTCACTGAACAGTGCGTCCAGGCCCTTTCCCAGGCCGCCGTGTTTTTTCTTTCCCGCCATCCTGTTATTCCTCCGTGCTCAAAAATTCTTTTGCAAACTCTTCATAAGCCTCGGCTCCCTTGGATTTCGGATCGTATTCCACTATGGGGAGCCCGTAGCTGGGAGCTTCTGCCAATCTTACGTTCCTGGGGATTATGGTGGCGAAGACTTTATCCTTGAAATATTTTTTCACCTCTTCCACCACCTGTATGGAAAGATTCGTCCTTCCGTCGAACATACTGAGGATGACGCCTCTTATTTTCAGGTCGGGATTCAGGTTTTTCCTTACGAGCTCCACCGTACTCATGAGCTGGCTCACTCCCTCCAGCGCATAGAATTCACATTGTATGGGGATCAGGACAGACTCTACGGCAGTAAGGGCGTTTATGGTCAAAAGGCCGAGAGAAGGGGGACAGTCTATGAACACATAGTCAAAATCTCCTTTTGCCCTGTCTAAAACGTCTTTCAGTCTCGATTCTCTTTTGTCCACATTTACAAGTTCTACTTCCGCTCCTGCCAGATCGGCTGAGGCAGGAAGTATGTAAAGGTTTTCCATTCCTGTTTTTATTATGACTTTGTCTATATCCTCCACGTTCCCCGTAAGGGCGTCATACAGGGAGTATTCCAGTTCCCGTTTGGATATGCCCAAGCCGCTCGTGGTGTTGCCTTGCGGGTCTATATCAACTACCAGGACTTTTTTGCCCAGTTTGGCAAGGCAGGCGGCCAGATTGATATTCGTCGTTGTTTTGCCCACTCCTCCCTTTTGATTGAAAATAGCTATGGTCTTTCCCATGGTTCTCCTCCTTGTTGCAATAGATCCTCGCTCAACATGAGATTATATACCACTTTTTTGTGGAAGGCTATATTTTGATGAAATAATATGCCCCGCATTTGATTTTTTTATAAAGTTCTCTATGTTTCACGTGGAACATGTATGCAGGCCGCACATAAAGAGCCAGGTGCTGTGGGTGTTTGCCGGGAGCAGATGTTCCACGTGGAACATCCGGTTTTCACAGCGGATCTTTCGAGGGAGTCCCCGCCTTTCTGGGATATTTTTTCGGCGTGTCCTTTTCCTTCTGTATATATATGAGTCTGTGATCCAGCCCCATTTCCTTCAGCAGCTCCGGTCTCTCTTCACGCAGGAACTTCCCTCCCATTTCTTTTATGGCTCTCGTGCCTTTTGAAATGTCTTCTCCCGGTCCTTTATATGAGATGAAAGTGCCTCCAATCTTTACGAAGGGCAGACAGTATTCCGCCAGAGTGCTCATGTTGGCCAGGGCCCGGGAGACGCATATATCGAAACTCTCTCTCATATCTTTTCTTCTGGCCAGATCTTCCGCTCTGCCGTGTATGATTTTTATATTATGTATATCACATTCTCTTGCAAGGCTTTCCACTATCCTGAGCCGCTTGAGGAGAGAGTCCGCCAAAACCAGCTCTTTGTCCGGGAAGGCGGCAGCCAAAGGTATCCCCGGGAATCCTCCTCCTGTACCCACATCGAGTATCCGTTTCCCCCTCTGCCATTCGGGAGAGAAGGCGCAGGAAAGACTGTCCGCATAATGGAGTTTCTCAAAATCCTCTAAATTGGTAATATTTGTAATGTTGACCTTTTTATTCCATTCAAGCAGTCCGGTCCTGTATTTTTCCAGTTTGGCCTCTCCGTCCGGATCTCCGCCGGTCATTTCCAACATCCTCTTGAGATATTTCATTTCTCCATCCTTCTGTTTCGTTCGAGCCACACCAAAAGCACATTTATGTCCGCCGGGCTCACTCCCGATATCCTTGACGCCTGACCTAAGGACAGAGGCTTTATCCTGTCCAGCTTTTGCCGGGCTTCCAGCCTGAGGCCGTCTATTTGAGCGTATTCCACATCCTGAGGCAGTCTGCGGCTCTCCATCCTCTTGAATCTTTCTATCTGCATTTCCTGCTTTTTTATATATCCTCTGTACTTTATCATCACTTCTGCCTGTGTGGCCTCGTGATCTGTCAGAGCAGGTCTTTCTTTATCTATCTCCCCTATGGAGCTGTAGTCCAATTCGGGACGTTTGATGAGTTCTGCCAATGTGCTGCCTTTTTTCAGCGGTGCAGTGCCTTTGCTTTCAAGGAAAGCCTTGACCTCATCCGGATTCACCCGGGTCGTCTCCAGCCTTTGGATCTCCCTCTCCACTTTTTCCTTTTTTTCCAGATATTTTTCATATCTTTCCTTGGTGGCAGGACCCTCTCTGTAGCCTATCTCCGTAAGGCGCGTGTCTGCGTTGTCCTGTCTCAAAAGGAGCCTGTATTCGGCTCTCGAGGTCATTATACGATACGGCTCGTTGGTCCCCTTCACCACCAGGTCATCAATGAGCACCCCTATATACGCCTGGCTCCTGTCCAGTACCAGCGGTCCTTTCCCCTCCAGCTTGCGCACTCCGTTTATGCCTGCCATAAGACCCTGGGCTGCGGCTTCCTCGTATCCGGAGCTCCCGTTGAACTGTCCGGCACAGAAAAGGCCGGATATCCTCCTGCTTTCCAGACTCGTAGTCAGATCCTGGGGATCTATGCAATCGTATTCGATAGCGTATCCGGGCCTTATGATCTTCAGGTTTTCCAGCCCGGGTATGGTTTTATAAAATTCCTCCTGTATATCTTCGGGAAGGGACGTGGACATGCCCTGGAGATATACTTCTCCTGTGGTCTCTCCTTCCGGCTCCACAAAGAGCTGGTGTCTTTTCTTATCGGCGAACCTTCTGATCTTGTCCTCTATGGAAGGGCAGTATCTGGGGCCGACTCCCTCTATGTATCCTCCAAAGAGAGCTGACCTTTCAAAGTTTTTCCTTATGACTTGGTGAGTCCTTTCGTTGGTATATGTGAGCCAGCAGGATATCTGTTCCCGCTCTAAACTGTCGTTCATGAAAGAAAAGGGGACTATCTTCTCATCGCCCTTCTGTTCCTCCATAAGGGAATAGTCGAGGGAGGAATCAAGGGCCCTGGCCGGTGTCCCTGTTTTGAACCTCCTCAGAGGAAGGCCCATATCTTTGAGGTTTTCCGCCAGTTCCACAGAGGGAGCGAGACCGTTGGGTCCCGAATCATAAGAGCTTTCGCCGATGAATATCCTTCCCCTTAAGAAGGTTCCCGTACATAAAATTACTATGGGGGCCAGATATACGGCATTTGTGACCATCTTCACTCCCCGGACTTTTTTCTCTCCGTCCTCAGTCAAAACCTCCACCACTTCACCCTGTTTGAGATCCAGGCCCGGCGTGCTTTCTATAGTCTTTTTCATCTCCAGGTGATAAAGATGCTTATCGGCCTGTGCCCGCAACGAATGTACCGCAGGCCCCTTTGCGGTGTTCAGCATCCTGCTTTGTATGAAAGTCTTATCTATATTGACGCCCATCTCTCCTCCGAGGGCGTCGATCTCTCTCACCAGATGACCTTTCCCCGTGCCGCCGATAGAGGGATTGCAGGGCATCATAGCCACAGATTCTAAATTTATACAGGTGAGTAGAGTCTTTTTTCCCATACGGGCAGACGCGAGAGCAGCCTCGCATCCTGCATGACCTGCTCCCACCACTATGACATCGTACTTTCCCATCAAATATCCGTCGTTCATCGTCTCTATCCTGTTCTTCCGTGTTTTTCGCCTGTTTATTTCCCGAGACAAAATCTGGAAAAAACTTCCTCTATTATGTCGTCGCTCACAGCTTCGCCTAATATTTCCCCGAGGGTCTCGTAGCTTCTGTTCACATCCACCTCTATAAAGTCCAGCGCCTGTTCCTGCTGAGCCATGGCACAGGCGTCTGTCAGGGCCTTATGAGCCTCCTCCAAAAGGATCTTGTGGCGCAGGTTCGTGATCGTCACGTCCTCCCTCTGCCTTACCTTGCCTCCATAGACTTTGCGGGCAATGGCTTCTTTCAGCTCTTTCACACCTTTTTCCAAGGTAAAACTGGTTTCTATAACCCACGCGTCTTTGATATATTTCTCTATCTCATCATCGGAAAAGACTCTGTCCAGGTCCGTTTTGTTCACCAGCACCAAAGCCTGTCTTCCGTCCAGCTTTTCCATGATATCCAGATCTTCTTCCGTCAGTTCCCGGCTGCCGTCAAGCACCAGTATGACAAGGTCCGCTTCGTTGAAACTCTTTTTGCTTTTTTCCACACCGATCCTTTCCACCGGATTTTCCGTGGCCCTTATGCCGGCCGTATCTGTGATTTCCACAGGGATCCCTTCTATATCCAGAGCCTCTCTGATAGTATCTCTGGTGGTACCGGGTATGTCAGTGACTATAGCTCTGTTCTCACCTAAGAGAAGGTTCATGAGGGATGATTTACCCACATTGGGCCTGCCTGCGATAGTCACCCTGAACCCCTGGCTCAATATACGTCCGGTATCGACTGTATCCAGCATGGCCGCTACTTTATCGCCTATTTGCGATAGACGTATCGTTAAATCCCGATATAGGAGTTCTTCAATATCTTCGTCAGGATAATCTATATTCACAGTGATCTCTACAAGGAGATCCAAAAGCTCTGCCCTGATTTCCCTCACTTTGGTTCCCAACCTTCCTTCCAGCTGATCCAGGGCTACATGGAAAGTTTTTTCCGTAGGAGCCTTTATGAGATCTATCACCGCCTCTGCCTGTGAAAGATCCATCCTGCCGTTCAGGAACCCCCTCTTGGTGAATTCTCCCGGCTCTGCCAACCTGGCTCCGCGATCCAGAGCAAGGCTCAGTATCTTTCTCAAACTCACCATGCTACCGTGGCAGTCTATCTCACAAACGTCCTCTCCCGTATAAGTATGGGGACCTTTCATGAAAACGGCCAGGACTTCATCTACGTGCTCTCCCGTATCCGGATCTTTTATTTTACCGTAAGTAAGGCGGCGCTCCTTCATTCCCGTCGCCGGGAAGAGCCCGTTTTCATCTGTTTCCTTTTCTTTTCCCCTGTCTTTGCCGCCCTTTCCATCATGTCCGGTGTTCCCGGCTACGAAAAGCTCTGCCAGGATCCTGCCGGCCTCGGCCCCGCTTATCCTGACTATGCCTATGCCCCCTTCGCCCTGCGCCGTGGAGATGGCCGCTATGGTATCTGTAAGATCCTTTGTTTTTTCTCTCATTTTCTCAATAATCAAGGCCCGCTGTAAAACGGGCCTTTTTCTTATTTCTTAAATTCTATTATGACCCTTCTGTAAGGTTCTTCACCTTCACTCCTGGTCGTCACCTTGGGGTTGCTTTGAAGCGTCGCGTGTATGACCATCCTCTCATAGGAGTTCATGGGTTCGAGTCGCACGCTCCTCCTTGATTTGACTACCTTGTTGGCCAGCCTCTTTGCCAGCTGTTCCAGTGTTTTTTCTCTCTTGGCTCTGTAGTTCTCAGCGTTCAGTATGACTCTGAGATAGTCGTCTCTTTCTCTGTTCACAGCCAGGCTGGTGAGATATTGTATGGCGTCCAAGGTTTGACCTCTTTTGCCTATGATGGCGCCGGCGTCCTCACCCATTATTTCTATATACAGGTTCTCTCCTTCCTGCCCCGCTTTGAACTGAAGATCAAGACCCATTTTTTCCGTAGTGCTTCTGAGGAAATCTAACGCCTCGTGTTCTTCCACCGGCTCAAGATTTTCCAGGTCTATCTCCAGAGGAACTCTCCTGACCCTCTTTTCTTCCTTGCCGGAGCCCCTTTCCTCTTCGCCGTGATCGGCGGTCCTGCCGGTTTGTTTTTCCTTTTTATTCTTCTTTTTTTTGGTCTGTGCCGGCTTTTCTTTCCTGAAAGCTTTCTCAAAAGCCTCCTCTGTCGCTACATCCTTCTCGTTCGTTTTTTCTTCCTCTATGGTTTCGACTCTGACCTTCGCCAGTTTGGAGCCGATCCCCAAAAATCCCCTGGAGGGTTCTTCGAGAACAGTCACCGTCACCTGGGACCTTTCACACTTGAGATCCTGCAGCGCCAGTTCCACTGCATTCTCAACGTTGTCGCCCCACTTTTCCGAAATTCTTCCCATCTATCTTTTCCCTTGTTTCCTTTCTTCTGCTTCCTTTTGGATCCTCTCTCTTATTTTTTTGAGATGGAGGTTAAAGAATATCTGCATGAACTGTCCCAGAAACCAGTATATGGTGAGGCCCGCAGGAAAAGCTCTTCCCATGAGGACTATCATTACCGGGAAAACGTATTTCATAGCCTTCATCATGCCCCCCATCTGGTTTGCGGTGGGATTCATGGCATTTTGGTTCTGGCTCATGGAGAAAGAAATGAAAGTGGCCACTCCCGCTGCAATAGGCAGGATCCACTTGTCCGGCTGGGACAGGTCCATCATCCAAAGGAACGATTCGTGGACCGCAAATATCATCGATGGATCTTCGATATATGACATGGGATTTCTCAAAAGCGCAAAGAGCCCGAATATTACAGGCATCTGTATGAGCATCGGGAGACATCCTCCTGCCGGGTTTATTTTTTCTTCCTTATAGAGCTGGCTCAGTTTTTGATTGAGCATTTCTTTGTCGTTGGCATATTTTTGCTGAAGCGCTTTTACCTTTGGCTGCAACAATGTCATACCTGCCATGGATTTCGTCTGCTTCACATAGAGGGGATACAGGACCCCTTTCACTATCACCGTCAACGCTATTATGGAAAGACCATAGCTTCCTATGATCCCATACAGCCATTCCAGAAAAAATCCCAAAGGCTCTGCAAATATACCTATGAAACTGTTCATTACGTTTCTTTCCTCCAACTATGGTAAAGGGTCATATCCCCCCGGATTCCAGGGATGACACCTTAAAATTCTTCTTATTCCTAAACAGCTACCCTTTAAAAAACCGTATTTTTCCAATGCCTGGATAAAATAGGCCGAGCAGGTGGGATAGAACCTGCAATTCGCCCCCAAGAAGGGAGATATAAATTTCTGATATCCTTTTATGAGCAATATCAACGCTTTTTTCAAAAAATCACCTTCTGTTACATAATCCTGATTTTTTGACAGCGGACTCCAGAGACTTTTTAACGTCCGCACATTTCCTGTTATTTATAGCGTTCCTGGCTATGAAAACCACATCGTATCCGCTTAATCCCGGATCTTCCATAGCCCTGAAACTTTCTTTCATAAGCCTGCGTGCTCTGTTTCTTGCCACGCTGTTTCCCACTTTTTTGCTGGCAATAAAGGCCACACGATCATAAGTCAGCTTATTGGGTCTGTAGAACATGACTACATACCTGTCACTTACGGACCTTCCCTTTTTATAGATCAGGGCAAAATCCTTTTGCCTGCGCAATACCTCTCTTTTAAGCATATTTACAGTGTTTGCCTGTCTGAAAGCATACTACGCAGACAACTTTTTACGGCCTCTGTCTCTTCTTCTCTTGAGGACGTTCCTGCCGCTTTTGGTTTTCATCCTTTTTCTGAAACCGTGTTCCTTTTTCCTCTGCCTTTTTTTAGGCTGATATGTCATTTTCAAGGTCATCCACCTCCTTTTCTTTTTCGATACAAACAAAAGCCCCGCCTCGGCAAAGCCGGACAAATGCCCTATAATTATAATGCTCTCTCCCATTGGGTGTCAACGACTTCTTTACGGTCTGTTTTTTCGGGAAAACCTTTTATGATATCTTTTTCCACAAGATGTAGTGGTGTTGTGGAAATTGTTGATATTTTTTTCCACAGCCTGTGGAAAATCTACAGGTGATCCCTTTTTACAAATATGTTTTTCACAATTTTTTCCTGTTGATTGTGTATAACTTTTTCGCTATTATAGGAGTGCACTTTTCATTCAGGAGAAACGAAACTATCATGAAAAAAAACGCAGACATACAAAAAAACTGGGAAAATACCCTTTCTCTCATAAAAGACGAGGTCACCGCTCCGGCATATGACACCTGGTTTTCTAAACTTACCCTGCTGGGTGTGGAAGAAAAAAGCAAACAACTACATCTTGAGACGGAAAGGGAGATAATCGTCACCCAGATAAACGAGAGATACATACATCTGCTGGAAAATATGGTTTCAGCCTCTTTTGATGAAAATTACCGTGTCGTAGTCTCTCTTCGGAAAAAGGAACCTGCAGAAAAGAGTTCCGTTGTCCCGGCCCTTTCACAAAATACAGAAGAGGGAGATTTCTTCGAAGAGAATTACCTTAACCCGAGATACAACTTCGATACGTTCGTAGTGGGGAACAACAACGAATTCGCATATTCCGTCGCTCTTGCAGTGGCAGAAAACCCTGCCGTAAGATTCAATCCCCTGTTCCTTTACGGAGGGTCCGGACTGGGGAAGACCCATCTCATGCACTCTATAGGGAAATACATACTGGACAATCACAAGGATAAGAATGTCCTTTATGTGTCTTCCGAAATGTTCACCAACGAGCTGGTAAAAGCCATAAGAGATCATGAAATAGGTCCTTTCAAGGAAAAATACAGGAATACAGACGTTCTTTTGATAGACGATATCCAGTTCATAGAGGGCAAAGAATCGACGCAGGAAGAATTTTTCCATACATTCAACGCTCTCTACGACAGATCTAAGCAAATAGTAATATCCAGCGACCGTTCGCCTTCGAAGCTGGTCAACCTTGACGAAAGGCTCACTTCGAGATTCCTTTGGAGCATAACCGCAGATATACAGCCTCCCAGCTATGAAACCAGAGTGGCTATTTTGACCAATAAAGCAGAATATGAGAATATAGAGATAACGGAAGATGTCAAAATGGTCATAAATCTCATAGCAGAAAAGATCAAATTCAACGTGAGAGAGTTGGAGGGAGCACTTGAAAGGATAATAGCCTTTTCTTCTCTCCTCAACAGACCCATAACCTATAACTCTGCAAAAGAAATACTTTCGGAACTCATAACCGCCGCAGATACCAGGATAACCATAGAAGCCATAAAAAGCGAAGTTTCGAAAAAATACGGCATTTCGATAAAGGATATGGTTTCTTCAAAGAGGAATAAAGAAATAGTATATCCAAGACAGGTGGCTCTTTATCTGTGTAAAGAACTTACCAACAACTCTCTTCCAAAGATAGGTTCTTCCTTTGGAGGAAGGGATCATACGACTGTCCTCCACGCATGTAAAAAAATATCGGCACTCATAAAAGAGGAACAGAAAGTGAAAGAAGAGATAGACGAACTCATAGCATCACTCAATATGCAATAGATTTTATCAACAAACCCTGTTGATAATATGTTATACTTTATTAACACTTTATCAACAGGAAAAATATTGAAAAACAAAGGGTTTTGACACTTTTCAACTTTTCAACAGCCCCTACTACGAAAACTGCTATACTTTATATATAAAATAATATATCTTTCGGAGGTCAATATGAAATTTTCATGTAAAAGAGATCAGCTCATCAGATCGATAAACACAGTTTCAAAAGCCGTTTCTCAAAAAACTACTATACCCATGCTGAAAGGGATACTTTTGAAAGTCAACGACAAAAACGAACTTTGTCTCATGGCTTCAGATCTTGACATGAGCATAGAAAAGCGGATGGAAGTCTCCTCTGAAAAAGAAGGTTCAGTAATAGTAGATGCAAAGATATTCGGAGAGATAATAAGAAAACTTCCCGATGGAGATATAGAAATAAGCCTCGATGAGAATGAAAAAGTCAATATAAAAACAGATTCTTCCCTGTTCACCATAATAGGACAGGACCCTGAAAGATTCCCCGGTATAGGAGAGATAGAAAATATAGAAGGGCAGATAGTTTTCGACAAAAAATCATTGATAGAAATGATAAGGAAAACCTATTTTTGTGCAAGTCCGGAGGAATCCAAGGGGATAATAACGGGAGTCCTCATAGAACTTAAAGACGGAGATATGAGCATGGTCGCTCTTGATGGTTACAGGATGGCAGTGG
The DNA here is from genome assembly GCA_949284065.1 of uncultured Bacillota bacterium. Lineage (GTDB taxonomy): Bacteria > Bacillota > Clostridia > Peptostreptococcales > Anaerovoracaceae > CASDUO01. Next base: position 20,434 of record CASDUO010000021.1, on the reverse strand, counting down.
TGAGAGAAAAAACGGAAAACAAAGAGGAAAAGAATCTCATAATACCTGCCAATACTCTTTATGAAGTCAGCAAGATACTGTCGGAGAGCGAAGAAGATGAAGACGAGAAAGTGACATTCGTTTTAAGTGAAAAGAAATGTGTGATAATACTCAAGAGAACGAAGGTCATAATGAGACTTTTGGAAGGGAAGTTCCTTGAATACAAAAAGATAATACCTTCTGAAAACAATATAAAAGTGAAAGTCAACAGAAGAGCACTTTTTGATTCCATAGAAAGAGCATCTCTATTTTCGAGGGCTGGAAAAAATAATCTCGTAAAAATAGGGATGAAAGAGAACATAATGAATATAAACTCAAATTCCGAGGAAGGGAATGTAAGTGAGGATATAATAATAAGCAAGGAAGGAGACGATCTGCTCATAGGATTCAATTCCAAATATCTGACAGATGCTCTCAAAAACATAGATGAAGATGAAGTCATCATGGAATTCGAAACAGCGGTAAAACCATGTCTCATAAAACCTTTGGAAGGAGATAGCTTTGAGTATCTCATCCTCCCCGTAAGGATATCGTAGACATCATGCTGTCGTGAGATATGTATATAAAGAGTATAGAGATAAAAAATTTCAGAAACTACAGCAATGAAAAAATAAACTTTCATAAAAAGGTCAATCTCATAATAGGTGAAAATGCACAAGGAAAAACCAACCTTTTGGAAAGTTTATATTTTTGTTCCATAGGACGCTCCTTCAGGAGAGCGAATATAAAAGATCTTATAAAATTCGATGAGGAATTCTGTAACATAAAAACGTTTTATGAGAAAGGAAGAGAAGAAAAAATAGAGATAGCTCTGAGCAGAGAAGGTGAAAAAAGGATAAAAATATCAGGTTCACCTATAGAAAAAATGTCAGAGCTGCTTGGAAACATACTTACTGTGGTGTTTTCTCCCGACGATCTCAAAATAGTGAAAGATGAACCGGAAAAGAGAAGAGCATTCATAGATAAGGAAATGTGTCAGATAAAAAGATCGTATTTTTACGATCTTTCCAATTATAAGAGGATAATAGAGCAAAGGAACGCCTTCCTGAAAGAAAAGTACATAGATGAGAGAGAACTGGATGTGTGGGACGAAACGATAGCCCCTTTCGGAGGGAGGATAATATACAGGAGAGATAATTTTATAAAAGAACTTGAAAGGATAAGCAGCTCTATACATGCAGGCATAACCGATGGAGAAGAAAAGCTCTCTCTCCAATATGATTCAAATGTAGCACCGGAAGAAAATGAAGAAGAAACAGCAAAAAGTCTCCTTGCGGAAATAAGAAAAAATCTCAGAACGGACATAAAGAACAGGACAAGCGGAAGGGGACCACATAAGGATGATATAAAAATATCCATAAACGGAGTGGATGCGAGGAAATTCGGCTCCCAAGGACAACAGAGGACGGCAGCCCTTTCCCTGAAACTCGCCGAAATAGAACTTTTGAAAAGAGAAAAAGGATACTGGCCCATCCTTCTTTTAGACGACGTCCTTTCAGAATTAGACGGGAAAAGACAGAGGTTCCTCGTAGAATCTCTGGATAACGTACAACTTTTCATAGCTTCTGCAGAACTTTCCCCCCGGTTGAAAGAAAATTTCGGTGAGGGGAAGATATTCGTCATAAAAGACGGGAAAGTAGCAGATGAAAAACAGAGCAGCATGTGAAAGAAGCAAAAAAGGATCAAAAAAACAAAAAAATACACAAATCGGAAAAACGAGGGGTATATACCCTTTATTTTTTTATATTGAAAAGCCTTAAAAACGATAAAATAAAGCCTTTTATAACAGTTTTTATATAAATACTGCCAAAACGGACAAAAAGCGTTGAAAAATCCTTATTTTTTTTGTATAATGAGAGAGCGACGAGACGAGAAAAAAGAGGTGATAATATATGGCGTCATTGAAAGATGAATATAAAGAATACGATGCGGAAAAAATAGAAGTTTTGGAAGGTCTGGAACCTGTGCGAATGAGGCCGGGAATGTATATCGGCAGTACGGGAGAGAAGGGCCTTCATCATTTAGTATACGAAATAGTCGACAATTCTGTAGACGAAGCTCTGGCAGGATATTGCGACACTATCAATGTATATATAAACAGCGACAATTCCATAACGGTATCCGACAACGGCAGAGGTATGCCTGTGGACATACATCCCAAAAAGAAGATACCGGCAGTTGAAGTCATACATACGGTCCTTCATGCCGGAGGGAAATTCGGTAACGGAGGATACAAGGTTTCCGGAGGCCTCCACGGAGTGGGAGCCTCTGTCGTGAACGCCCTTTCCACTCAAATGACAGTGGAGATAAAAAGAGACGGAAAGATATATAAGCAGACATATGAAAGAGGAAAGGTGAAGTCACCGCTGACAGAGGAAGGTAAAACCAGAGGGACAGGGTCCACGACTACCTTCTGGCCGGATCCCGATATTTTCGAAGAGGTAGACTTCGACTTCGCTACACTGGAGTACAG
>CASDUO010000021.1:0-17901 GCA_949284065.1 uncultured Bacillota bacterium | reverse complement strand
GGAATAAAGGAATTTGTAAAGTATCAGAACCAGAGCAAAGATGCCATTCATAAGGACATAATATATTTTGAAGCCAGAAGAAAAGGGGAGATAAGTGAAGAGGGCAGTAAAAAAGGATCGGGAGACATGGAAGTGGAAGTTGCCATGCAGTATACCGACAGATATTCGGAATCCATACTTTCCTATGCCAACAGCATAAACACCACAGATGGAGGATATCACCTTACGGGATTCAAATCCGCCCTTACCAAGACCTTCAACGACTATGCGAGACAGGCTAAATTCCTCAAGGAGGGAGACGCTCCTCTGGCAGGAGAAGATGTGAGAGAAGGGTTGACAGCCGTCGTATCGGTCCGTCTCACGAACCCTCAGTTCGAAGGGCAGACGAAAGCAAAACTCGGAAACAGCGACATGAAAGGATTCGTCGAGACCGTTGCCAACGACAATATAATGGCATTTTTGCAGGAAAACCCCAAACAGGCTTCTGCCATAATAAACAAATGTCTCCAGGCGGCAAGAGCAAGAGAGGCCGCCAGGAAAGCCAGAGAAATAACCAGAAAGAACAGCGCCCTGGATGGGCTTTCCCTGCCGGGCAAGCTTGCCGACTGTTCGGAAAAAAATCCCGAACTCTGCGAGATATTCCTGGTGGAGGGAGATTCTGCCGGAGGAAGCGCGAAGCAAGGCAGAGACAGGACCAGACAGGCGGTGCTTCCTTTGAGAGGAAAGATACTCAATGTAGAGAAAGCCAGACTGGACAAGATCCTAAGTTCAGAAGAGATAAAGAACATGATAACCGCCTTCGGATGCGGGATAGGCAACAAAAAGGATGACAGCGATGAAGACGGCTGTGATGTGGAGAAACTCAGATACCACAAGATCATAATAATGACCGATGCAGACGTTGACGGCGCCCACATAAGGACCCTGCTCCTCACCTTTTTCTACAGATATATGTCGCCCCTCATCGAGGGAGGATATGTATATGCGGCCCAGCCGCCTTTATACAGGGTGAAAAAAGGCAAAGATGTCCATTATACATATTCGGACAGCGAGCAGGAAAAACTTTTGAAAGAACTTGCGGACAAACCGGGAAAAACGGAGATACAAAGGTATAAGGGACTGGGAGAAATGTCGTTCCAGCAGCTTTGGGAAACCACCATGGATTATGAAAACAGGACCCTGATACAGATAACTCTCGAAGATACCGCTGCAGCAGACGCCATATTCACCACCCTTATGGGAGACAAGGTGCCTCCGAGAAAAAAATTCATAGAGGACAATGCGAAGTACGTGAAAAACCTGGATATCTAAGTCAGTCCGGATAGATGAAACAACAGTGAACCGAAAACAGGAGAACATAAATGACAAGTCTTACAGAAGATAAAAAGATGATACAGCATGAGATCCACAGCGAGATGAAGCGCTCCTACATAGACTATGCCATGAGTGTCATAGTGGGCAGGGCTCTCCCCGACGTGAGGGACGGACTCAAGCCTGTACACAGGAGGATATTGTACGGGATGTCGGAGCTGGGAGTGACTCCGGACAAACCTTATAAAAAATCCGCCCGTATAGTCGGTGAGGTAATGGGTAAATATCACCCTCATGGGGACAGTTCCATATACGATACCATGGTAAGGATGGCTCAGGACTTTTCCACAAGATACCTGCTCGTGGACGGTCACGGAAACTTCGGTTCCGTAGACGGAGACGGAGCTGCGGCCATGCGTTACACAGAGGCCAGGATGACGCCTTTCGCCCTTCAGATGCTGAGGGACATAGACAAGGAAACCGTGGACTTCATGCCCAACTTCGATGAGGAAGAAAAGGAACCGGTAGTGCTCCCTTCCAGGATACCTAATTTGCTCGTGAACGGCAGCAACGGTATAGCCGTAGGTATGGCAACATCCATACCGCCTCACAATCTGGGAGAGGTCATAGACGCTACGATAAAGATGATAGATGATCCGGGATGCTCCATAGCGGATCTTTCAAAAATAGTGAAAGGGCCCGACTTTCCCACAGGAGCCATCATCATGGGAAAGGGAGGCGCGAAAAAAGCCTACGCCACCGGGCAGGGCAGCGTTCTGGTGCGTGCTCTCACCGAATTCGAAGAAACGAAAAAGGGAAGGACACAGATAATCGTAAAGGAGATACCTTTCCAGGTAAACAAAAACAGGGTCATAGAAAAGATAGCCACTCTGGTCAAGGAAAAAAAGATGGACGGCATATCCTACATCAGGGACGAGTCCAACAGAGAAGGCATGAGGATAGTCATAGAACTCAAAAAAGACGCCAATCCTCAGATAGTCCTCAACAGACTTTTCAAACACACCCAGCTCCAGGAGAGCTACAGCATGATAATGCTGGCGCTGGTAGACGGGCAACCGAAGGTGCTGAATCTTTATGAGATACTGGAAGAATATCTGAAGCACCAGAAGGAAGTAATAACACGAAGGACACGATTCGATCTGGATAAAGCCGAAGCGCGGGCCCACATACTGGAGGGCCTCAGGATAGCTCTGGATAATATAGATGCCATCATAAAACTCATAAGGGAAAGCTATAACGATGCCAAAGAAAAACTCATGGACACATTTTCCCTTACCGATATACAGGCCCAGGCCATTTTGGATATGAGGCTTGCCAGACTCCAGGGCCTCGAGAGAGAAAAAATAGAAACCGAATATGCGGAGCTCCAGGAGAAGATAGCGTATTACAAAAAGATCCTCAAGGATGAAAACCTCCTCATGGATGTGATAAAAGAGGAACTTTTGGAGATCAAAGAAAAATACGGAGACAAAAGAAGGACCAGGATACAGGCTGCCGCAGAGGAGCTTGAGGAAGCGGACCTCATAGAAGAGGAAAAGGTAGTAGTGACCTTCACCCATTTGGGATATATAAAGAGGATACCGGCAGATACTTACAGGACACAGAAAAGAGGAGGAAAGGGAGTTACCGGAGTAACTACCAGGGAAAACGATTTTGTAAAAGATCTTATAATGACCTCCACTCATGCTACGCTCATGTTCTTCACGAGCTTCGGCAAGGTGTATCTGAGCAAAGCCTATGAAGTGCCGGAGGCCACCAGAACGGCCAAGGGGACCCCCGCCGTGAACTTCCTCAATCTGATGCAGAGGGAAAGGATAAACGCAGTGATCCCCGTTCAGGAATTCGACGAACGATATCTCATAACCGTCACAAAGAACGGTATAGTGAAAAAAACAGCCCTTTCCCAGTTTGAAAACTGCAGGAAGACCGGCATAATCGCCATCAAGCTTAAAGACGGAGATGAACTGGTGGATGTAAGACTCACATCGGGGGACGATAATGTCATAATCGTTACCAGAAACGGTAAATGTATATGCTTTTCGGAACACGACGTGCGGCCTATGGGAAGGAACGCAGCAGGGGTTACGGCGATCAAGCTCGAAGGAGATGACCGTGTGATTTCCATGGAACTGGTGAGAAGCGATGAGCAGCTCATGGTCGTAACAGAAAAGGGATACGGTAAGAGAACGTCGGTAAAAGAATACAAGGTACAGAACCGGGGCGGAAAAGGGCTTATAACCTACGACAAGAGCAAGTTCAAAAAAACCGGACATCTGGTGGGAGCCAAAGTCGTGGACAGAGGTGACGAGGTCTTCCTCATAAATTCCGACGGGATAATAATAAGGATAAAGGCATCCGATGTTTCTAAGTTAGGAAGAGCCACTCAAGGGGTAAGAATAATGAAGGTGGCAAAAGATGCGGATATAATAGCCATGGCTAAAGTCATAAACGAGGATGAAGGATCATCTGACAACGGCAGATACGATCATGACGGCAGCCAAATGGAGATAAAGACCCCATCGAAAAAATGACACCGAATCTAAAGCAAAGAGAAGGTGAAGACATTGTCAAACGCTAATTTATTCAAACTGACCATACCGGGGGATCCGACCTATATCAGACTTGCCAAGAAAACCGCCAGTTCGGCGGGAAGTCTGCTGAATTTCGATATGGAGGCCATAAGCGATATCGAAATAGCAGTAGGAGAGGCCTGTAAACTGGTTACGTGCCACAATTCAGACGGATGGTGTGATTCCTATGACATAACATGGGAATTGGACGGAGAACGCATCGTCATCACCGTTGCCGAAGGGGAAGAAGGGCGCAGAAACGGAAAAGGCGGAAAAAGGCCGTGTATAGATTGTCCGAAAGAGGGCGATCTCGGAATAGCTGTCATGAAGACACTGATGGATGAAGTCCAGATCGTATCGGCAGAAAGAGGTAACAAATACATAAGAATGACAAAGGTGAGATGAACGCCAAAGATCTGTTCACGGAGTACCGGAAAACAGGAGACCTTCAGATCAGGAACAAGATCGTGGAGGACAACCTGTATATGGTAGACATGTTGATTAAAAAATTCATGGGAAAAGGTATTGAAAGAGAAGACCTCTATCAGGTTGGAGCCATGGCGCTGATCAATGCAGTGGACAGGTTCGATCCGGAAAAAGGCTTCGAGTTCAGTACTTTTGCTACGCCCACTATTTTGGGTGAATTAAAAAAATATTTCCGTGACAAAGGATGGGCCCTCAAAGTACCCAGACGGCTGAAGGAGACGGCCATAGCCATACCGGCGGCAAAGGAAAAGCTCACCGCACAGCTGGGAAGGACTCCCACACCGAAGGAAGTGGCAGGATACATGGGCAAAGATGAAGACGAGATACTGGAGGCCATGGAGAGCAACCTTGCGTACGGAGCATATTCTCTGGATGATCTTTTTTCTGCCGACGGAGAAAGGGAAGGGATCTCGCTGGAAAAGTTCACCGCAATCGAGGAAGACGGCTATAGCAAGGTGGAATACAGGGAGATACTGGACAAAGTCCTGGATGGATTGAGCGACGCTAACCGCTTCATATATAAAAAAAGGTTCGTGGAAGAACTTTCCCAGGCGAAGATAGCCGAGATGCTGGGAGTGTCCCAGATGACTGTTTCCAGGGCGGAAAAAAACATCAGACAAAAAATAGCGGCGGAAATGGGAACATGATATGCCGGAGAGGAAGGCTCACACCTACGCTGCCGCATCGGTCCTCACATCTGCACGAAAGGGCGCTCTTGACGAAAGTCTGCCCGGTGATATAATCTACTTGCACAGGATAATCAATTCAATAAGGGGCTTGATCTATCGGAAGCAGGTGAAAATCCTGCACTGTTTCTCAGCAACCGTGATGCTTCAGGCGAAAACACGATCCACCGGACATTCCGGGAAGGAGTTTTCGATAAGGGAGCTAAGTCGGGAGACGGGATCTTGCTAAGAGCGTCTTCTGGGAAAGATAAGCCGGATCAAAAATATACGGCACCCGGAAGGGTGCCTTTTTTATGGCGGACAGAAGGCAAGAAAAGAAAGGAGAACATACCATGAGAGGAAAACACTCAAAGAAGTTACTGGCCCTGATAATGGCGGCAGCCATGGTGTTCGCCCTTTTACCTACAGCTGCTTTTGCAGCGGAAGGCGGCGCAGAAAGCGACAGCGTCACTGTGAGAGTGAGCATCAAGAACTATGCATTCAAAGGCGCTCTTACAGCAGATGACGGCACAGAGGTAGAACCTGCCTGGGAAGATACGTTTTCATACCTTTACAGGCTCACTGTGGAAAAAGGAGAAACTCTCGGACAGGCAATATTGGATGAGGGATTCTTCAAGGCCGAAGGTATCCCTTCATACATAACCGCCATCAACGGTCTTTCGGGAGGCATAGGCATAAGCAGCGAGACCCAGTGGGGCAGATATGACATGAGCGGATGGCTCCTCTACCTCAACGGAGCGAAACCCGTCCAGAACGGAACGGAAGTAGGTGCGGATGCCCTGGGTAATCAAGCGAGATACACCGATTACAGCGGCAACGAGCTGGACTGCCTGCAGCTTGAAAACAATGACAGGATCAACCTGTATTATTCCATAGACGGCAAGACATTAGTGGACGAAAACATACTTCCAAAAGCGACCATAAAAACAGAAACAAAGAAAAAGGCCATAAAGATAAGCACGAAGGAATATGAAGATCCAGAAATCACCGGATATGAATATGCATACAGGCTCTCAGGCAGCAAAACATGGAAAACGACGATGGCAAAATCCCCGGCCAAGACCATAAAGAGTCTCAAATCGGGAAATAAATATAAGGTGAAGGTGAGAGTCATATTGAACACCCATGTGAAAGCCGGCGATTCGGCGGCAGATCCCACCAGGTATTACGGTGACTGGAGCAGGATCAGGACAGTGAAAACGAAGTAATGAAAAAACAGGAGACAGGAATGAAAAAAATCTATAAAGGGGTCATAGCGGCATTGCTCATAGGTGTACTGGCCTTCGGTCTCACAGCCTGCGGCAATGGCGGAACAGATACGGGCAACAGCGGAGAACAGACTGCCGCATCTCAGGAAAAAGAGCAGGCCAAGGAAAAGAAAGACAAAAAAGACAAGAAAGAAAAAGAGGAGAAAAAAGAAGAGAAACAGAAGGCTTCGGACAAAAAAACATCCTCTTCCGGCGGCACCTGCACCATATCCATAGAGTGTAAAAGCCTTCTTTCCATAAAAGGCGAGCTGGATGCATCAGTAGCGTCTCAGGTGCCGTCAAGCGGAGTCATTCTGAGCACCACAAAGGTGAAGATAAAAAAAGGGGATACAGTGTTCGACATAATAAAACGCGTGACCAGAAAAAAAGGGATACATATGGCCTATCAGGGGACCACTCAGTTCGGGACTGCATATATGGAAGGCATAAACAATATATATGAGAAAGACGGAGGATCCGAAAGCGGGTGGAAATACAAGGTGAACGGCAGTTATCCCAGCAAGGGGTGCAGCGCCGTGAAGGTCAGAGACGGAGACGTTATAGTGTGGACATACAGTCTGACTGCCTGACAGGGAGCGGACAGTCTGAAGGAAACAGGGAAGAGATCGGTGAGCGACGATGGATAAAGACAGCTTTGGGACCTATCATCCGATAATATGCTTCGGGTATTTCTGTGCCGTGATAATTTTGAGCATGATATACCTTCACCCGGCCCTTCTGCTTTTTTCATTCTTCGGAAGTTTGTTTTACGGCATATATCTGGGAGAGAAGAAGGCGGCGAAGTTTTTCTGCTGCCTTCCCCTTCCTGTGATATTGATATCTATGGTGATGAACCCTCTGTTCAATCACAGAGGAGCCACCATACTTTTTTATTTCAGGGACAATCCTGTGACCATGGAGGCCATGATATACGGTCTGGTCAGCGGATTGATGTTCGCCTCTGTGATCATGTGGTTCTACTGCTATAATCATGTGATGACCAGCGACAAGTTCATGTATATATTCGGCAAAGCTGCACCTGCCTCATCTTTGGTATTTTCCATGGTGCTTAGATTCATCCCCAGATATCACAGGCAGACGAAGACCGTTTCTCAGGGACAGACCTGTATGGGGAGAGGCGTTGGGAACGGCAGCTTTCGCCAAAAGATAAAACACGGGGCTGCAATACTCGGCATAATGACCACGTGGGCTTTTGAGAACGCTATAGATACGGCAGATTCCATGAAGGCAAGAGGATATGGCCTGAAAGGAAGGAGCCATTTTTCCATATATAAAAGAGAAGGCCGGGACCTTGCCGCAGGAATATTCGTGGCTGCGGCATTGGCGGCAGTCATAGCAGGAGGTTTTGCGGGATATAACACACCGGATTATTATCCGGTCATATACATCCCCCGTGCAGGTGTCCCGGGCACCATAAATTACATCTGTTATTTTTGCCTGTGCTTTCTTCCCATAGGCCTCGATATCAAGGAGGATATAAAGTGGCGGTATTTGAGATCCAGGATCTGACATTCACATATCCGGACAGGGAAGTCCCTGCCCTGGACCATATAGATTTGAAAGTCGAGCCCGGGGAAATGATATCTCTCTGCGGCAGGTCGGGATGCGGAAAGACCACTTTGCTCAAGAACCTGAAGACGGTCCTTGCACCCTACGGTGAAAAAACAGGTTCCATCAAATTCTTCGGCAGAGAGCTTTCCCAGGTGGACGAAAGAGAGCAGGCCTCAAGGATAGGATATGTTTTCCAAAATCCCGACAATCAGATCGTTACGGACATGGTCTGGCACGAGCTGGCTTTCGGACCGGAAAATCTGGGATGGGACACAGATACCATAAGGATGAGGGTAGCCGAGATGGCGGCTTTTTTCGGCATACAAAACTGGTTCGGTAAAAGGACCGACGAGCTTTCGGGCGGGGAAAAACAGATACTCAACCTGGCCTCGGTCATGGTGATGCAGCCGGATATCCTCATACTGGATGAACCAACGGCTCAGCTGGATCCCATAGCAGCCGGGGAGTTTTTTGACACAGCCAAAAAAGTAAACAGCGAAATAGGGACCACAGTGATCATATCGGAACACAGGCTGGAAAGCCTCCTGCCCCTGAGTCATAGGACTGTGGTCATGGACAGAGGAAAGAAGATCATAGATGACAGTCCGGCCAATGCGGCGGCCCTTTTGGCAAAAGAAAACCACCACATGTTCACGGCCATGCCCACACCTTTACAGGCATACTCTCTCCTGTATGAAAAGGGCATAGGCTGTCAGCTCCAATGTCCCGTAGATGTAGGCAGCGGCCGGAGATGGCTTACGGAACTGGCGAAAACCCAATGGGGGGAAGAAATAAAATGCGATAGTGTCCCAATACCGGAACAGACCGGGGATACAGAGTGGGATAAAAGCGCAGAGAAAGAACCGATCATAGATATAAAAGATCTCTGGTTCAGATACGGCCGCAGTGAGCCCGATGTGATAAAAGGACTTTCCATGAAAATATATCCCCGGGAGATATTCACCATACTGGGCGGCAACGGTGCAGGCAAAAGCACGACCCTGTCGCTGATGGCAGGCTTGCAAAGACCATACAGGGGGAAAGTAAAAATAAAAGGAAAGAAACCGGAGGACCATGGAGAAAAACTTTTCCGGGGCCTTTTGGGAGTCCTGCCTCAGGACCCTCAATCAGTGTTCGTATCGGACACGGTAAGGGGAGAACTTGAGGAGATGCTCGACGACAAAGACCTTTCCCGCGAGGCAAAGGAAGAGGAGCTGATGAGGATAGCCAAAGTCGTCGAGATAGACAGCATACTGGATTTCCATCCCTATGATATTTCGGGAGGAGAGCAGCAGCGGGTGGCTCTGGCAAAAGTGCTCCTCATGGATCCGGAGATAATACTGTTGGATGAACCGACGAAGGGCATGGACAATTTTTTCAAGGAAGAACTTGCCCGCATACTCCGGGGGCTTACAGACAGGGGAAAAACTTTGGTGCTGGTTTCCCACGACATAGAATTTTGTGCTAAATACGGAAGCAGATGCGCCATGTTTTTCGACGGCTCCGTGACTACCGTGAACACGCCGAGAAAATTCTTTTCCGGGAACAGGTTCTACACGACGGCGGCAAACAAGATGTCGGCACATATATTCAAGGATGCGATAACGGCCGGAGATATATATGATCTCGTGATGGAAAACATACAGGAATGAAGCTTTAAGAAGATGGAAAAAACAGAAAAGGAAAGAGAAGAAAATATCATGACACAGACCGTTGTCCGGGGAAAAAAGACTGAGGTGAAAAACGTCCTTTTGACGACTGCATCCATAGGGCTCATGGCCGGCACTTTGGCTCTCAGCCTCATATACGGCGGAGACAGGACGTACTACTTCGTCAGTCTGCTTTTGATAGTGTATATGACCATCCCCTTTTTCGTAGGGTTCGAAAGGAAAAAACCCACAGTGGGCGAGGTGGTCATAACAGCGGTATTCATCGCTCTGGCTGTGGCAGGCAGGGCAGCATTCTTCTTTGCTCCCCAGGTGAAACCCATAGGGGCCATAGTCGTGATCGCAGGTCTTACGCTGGGACCTTCGGGAGGGTTCATAGTAGGCGCGGGCTCCATGTTCGTGTCTAATTTCCTCTTCGGACAGGGCCCCTGGACCCCGTGGCAGATGTTCGCCATGGGTATGGTGGGGCTTCTGGCGGGGCTTTTGTCAGATAAGCTACTCAAGGGAAAAAAGACGATCCCCGTCTGTATTTTCGGAGCCCTGGTCATTTTCTTCGTCTATGGCATCATAGTGGATCTTTGGACGATTTTCGGATTCACTCCGGAGCCCAACTGGGAGACAGTAGTGCTGGTATATGGAGGAGCTCTTTGGTTCAATATGGTATTCGCAGTTTCCACAGGGATCTTCCTGGCATTTTTTACGGGACCTATGGTGAGGAAGATGGAAAGGATAAGGAAAAAATACGGTTTGTGGCAGAGATAGAAAAAGAGTATGTGAAAGGAGGAAAAGGTGAAGAACAAAGGAAAAAAATCAATAGCGGTCATATTGATCACAGCTCTCATGATGAGCCTTGCACCGGGCGCTGTATTTGGAGATGACTCGGGAAAGATCACGGCTCTTTCGGGAGAGAAGGGCGCTTTGAAATGGTCCTACAATGAAGGGAACGGATACAGCAGCGCGCCTACACCTCCGGTGCTCATAAAGGATAATATATATATAGGCGTCGGCAACAAGGTAAAGATCCTGGATAAGGACAGCGGCAAAGTGCTCAAGACCAGCGGCGCTCTCAAGGGAAGATTCGGATATGCCACGATCCCTCTGACATACGTAGAGGAAAAAAATATAGTGTTAGCGCCTTTGAATGACGGACAGATACAGGCTTTGGATGCAGACAGTCTTGAATCTCTCTGGGTCACGGAAAAGAGGTTGGGACACAGCAGCAACGATCCCATAGTCAGTGACGGGGGATATTTTTACACAGGGACCTGGTATACCGACACCAAAGACGGATATTATCAGTGTTTTTCTCTGGAGGACGAAGACCCCGGCAAGACCGGAGAAACGAAGGCTCCCGTATGGCAGGTGGCCCACGAGGGAGGTTTCTATTGGTCGGGGGCAGCCGTTGAGGACGGCAAAGTGGTTTTTGCCTCGGAAAACGGTCAGCCGGAAGGAAAAGAAGATATGGGAGGTTCGAAGCTCTACTGCTGTATGGACGGAGCCACATACGAAAGGACCGGAGGAACGGATCCCGTCATATCCCAAATGGATATAAAGGGGGACGGCAGGTCCACGGTGGTATACAGCCGGGAGGAACAGTCATTCTTCTTCACTACGAAAGCGGGGCTCCTATACAAGGTGAAGATCAGCGACGGAGGAGACATAGAGGAAAGCAGCGTCAGGACTCTCGACATGGGAGGAGCCTCAGTAGGACCGTTCACGCTTTATGAAGAGAGACTGTATATAGGTACCACTACGAAAAACACGGGAGGTTCCAACGGTACGTCTCTCATTGCGGTGAACGAAAACACCATGGAGATCGAGGACATCGTCAAAGCCGGCGGCAGAGTCCAGGGAGGAGTTACGATCCTGCCTGAAGAAGACGGACAGATAAATATATTCGGAAGCAGGAACACCTCTGCCGGAGATATCTTCAGGATAACGGGGGACATAAGCGGCCGGGAAGTTTCTCTCGAAAGTGTCCGGACATTTTTCACTCCGGCAAATGTGATGAAGGGATACTGTATTTCTCCCATTGCCACAGACGGGGAGACTCTTTATTACAAAAATGATTCGTGTACCGTCATGGCAGTGGCCTGTGATGTGCTGGCGCAGCCTTTCGTGACCCTGAAGGCGGGCAAAAAGAACATGACAGTGAAGTGGACCAGGGCCTGGGACAGTGACGGTTATGAAATATACAGGGCCCAGAGCCTCAACGGTAAATACAAAAAAGTCAAGACCATAACAAAGGAAAGCACCCTTTCGTGGAAAAATACAGGTCTGAAAGCCAAAAAGAAGTACTATTATAAGGTAAGAGCCTACGAAAAGAAGGGCGGCGGGAAGAAAGGATACGGTCTCTTTTCCTCGGCCAAAGGGGCAAAGACAAAAAAATAGGCAAAAAAGCGGTGAAAAAGACGTAAAAACCCTGATAAATGTGAAGTCGGAGTGAAATTTTCTCTCCGGCTTCGTTTTTTCACGAAAACATTAGATATAGATGCTATAATGCACATCTGTCGATGACAAAAGCGGGAAAGATGAAGAGAGGGAAAAAATGACCAGCAAATCGAAGAAACAAAGGATCATCTGTATAGTGAGCATCTTGGCTATGATGTTTACCACGGCGCCCACTGTCGCTTACGGTTCATGCAACCACGGAAGCGCCAAGGGCACATTCATGGGCCAGCCGGCCTATGTGAAAGACGGGAAACTCACAGTGTGTTCTCATAATTTCCCGGACCGCAAGTTCAGGGAAAATATTTTGAATAAACCTATGGGGAAGGATGGAGTCATTACAGAGCGAGAAGTGAGAAACCTCCAGCAGCTCACTTTCCCCGGCAGAGGAATAGCGGATTTTACCGGACTGAACTATTTCACCAACCTGACCACGTTCAGATGCGTAGGGAACTTTGTGGAAGAGCTGGATGTGAGCAAGCTTACCAAGCTGACCAGCCTCAACGTTTCCACCAATAATCTCAAATCTCTGGATCTGTCAAAAAACACGAAACTGGAAAAACTGCACTGTCAGACGAATTACATAACCGATCTGGATCTTTCTAGCAATACAGAGCTGGAAACAGTACAGGTGAACAACAACGAGCTGACCGATCTGGCTTTGCCCCGGAGCGGGACTGTGACAACGATCAAATGCCAGAACAATGAACTGGAAGGGCTCGATCTCACCGGACAGACTGCATTGGAAGAATTTTACGGCAGAAACAATCGATTCGGCACTCTGGATTTTTCCGGGGCGCCATCTGTGGAAACCATAAGCTGCGATAAAAGCGGACTTGAGAGCCTGGTGCTTACGGGATGTGCGGCGCTAAAGACTCTGGATTGTGACTGGAACGAGCTGGGGACTTTAGATCTTTCCACCAATACGGCGCTCCGGGAGCTGCATTGCGACGCCAACGGACTGACCTCTTTGGATCTCGGGAACCTGAGTGCTCTTACAGTCCTGGGATGTGCCGGCAATGAAATAAAAAGTCTGGACACCAGTGCGAACACCTCTCTGAAACAGCTGGATTGCTCCGACAACGATATGGAGAGCTTGAGATACGATACAGAGAGTATGGCAATGATATGGTGTCAGGGCAATGAACTTACAGATGACTCCCCCATAACGGGGAGCAGCCTTTCCAGAGTATATATGGATGGATCCCATGCAGGGATAACTCTTTCCGAGAACAGCAGCGGCAAATGGGAGGCAGACCTTTCTCCTCTCATGGAGGGCGTTACAGGCAACACTGTATACAAATACTGCAATATAAGCAAGAATGGATTCGATGCCGATACTTATGTGATCACGGCAGACAGCAAACCTTCGTGTGTAGGAGCCGGAGGCAAGGTGAACGGCGTGTTGAAGATGACATACGTGTATTTCCCTCAGGATGTAAGTGTGCTGGATATAGAATCACCTACGGTATATACCGGCACCTTCACTTTGCCCACGCTCGTAGATGGAGAAATGGTGGCTTATGAGGACAGTGAGACTGTAAACTATCATAGCATAACCGCAGAGCCTATAATGCCTCTGCAGGGAGAGTTCAACGGAGATTTCAGCGCAGGTCCCATCAGAGTCAAACTCATAGGCGACCACACATACACAGGAGAGGCGGAGCTTGGCTTCGTCATAAGGCCGGCAGCCACGAGAGTGGTAAAGGTGGAAGCCCCTGCTGCAAAACGGCTGAAGGTCACATGGCATCCTTCTGAGGGAGCTTATGGATATCAGGTGAGATTAGGTACGAATTCCTCCGTCACCAAGGGGCTGAAAACATTTACTGTGGGACGGAACACGTTCAGCAAGACCTTCACCGGACTTACCCGGGACAAAAGATATTACGCAAAGGTGAGACCTTATGTAACTTCGGCGGACGGTGCGAAATGGTACGGGGAATGGTCGAATTCCAAGGCCCTCATGACGTTGGAGTGATATGATGCCGGTGGTCACAGGACGTGGACCGGGCAGGTAAATATAAAAGAGTAGATATGAAGGAACAGGGTATATATACGTGGGAGCGGACATGTAAGGATGACGCGCCGCGGAAAGGCCCTGTTTTTATGTGTAAAAAGCGAAGGTGACACGTTGAGGAAAGAAAAATGCAGAGGTGACAACAGATGTCCTCTTTGTTATACTCATCCTATTGACCTGTCATGTTTCAGGACTGAAAACCCGAAGGATCTCCTGCGGGCTTCAATATAATATAAACAAAGCCGCCGCTATATCCGGCGGGGAAAGTATGCATTAGTGTTAGGAAAAGGAGTGAAAAAATTGACACCGTATGCACAAAGCAAAAAAGAAGTTTTAGAAAAGTTAGGTTCTGACGGAGAAAAGGGACTGTCCCGCAAAAAGGTCGAGAAGCTCAGAGAGCAGTACGGCCCCAACGAACTTAAAGAGGAGAAAAAGAAAACCAATCTGCAGAGATTCCTGGCTCAGTTCAAAGACGCCATGATAATCATCCTCATAGTTGCGGCAGCAGTCTCTTTCATAATTGCCTGTGTGGAAAAGGATCCCATGGAGTTTTTTGAACCTCTCCTCATCCTTCTCATAGTGGTACTCAATGCCGTTATGGGGATGCTGCAGGAGAGCAAGGCGGAGAAAGCTCTGGAAGCGCTGCGCAATATGTCGGCGCCCAAAGCCAGGGTCATAAGAGACGGCATGGAAGAGGTCATAGATGCCGCCGATCTGGTACCGGGAGACATGTTCCATCTGGAGGCGGGAGATTTTGTCCCGGCTGACGGCAGGCTCATAAAAAGTGCCGGACTCAAATGCGAAGAATCGGCCCTTACCGGCGAATCTCTCCCTGAGGAGAAGAACGCAGATGACATAGTCGATGAAAACACCCCTCTCGGAGACCGGACCAACATGGTGTATTCCGGCTGCAGCGTCACCTACGGCACTGCCACGGCAGTGGTGACCGCTACGGGGATGGAAACGGAAATGGGGAAAATAGCCGATCTTTTGGAAAAAGGTCAGGACACCCAGACGCCCCTTCAGAAAAAGCTGGGACAGCTGGGTAAATATCTGG
The DNA here is from genome assembly GCA_949284065.1 of uncultured Bacillota bacterium. GTDB lineage: Bacteria > Bacillota > Clostridia > Peptostreptococcales > Anaerovoracaceae > CASDUO01. The sequence continues at coordinate 2,819 of CASDUO010000021.1, read as the reverse complement.
GGATAATGGCCATAATAGTCTGTGCCGTCATATTCGCCATAGGCTTTTTCAACGGTATCTCCGTCATGGAGATATTCATGACTTCGGTATCCTTAGCCGTATCGGCCATACCGGAAGGCCTTCCTGCCATAGTCACAGTCATCCTCGCCATAGGCGTACAGAGGATGGCGGGAAGGAATGCTCTCATAAGGAGCCTCCCTGCTGTGGAGACTTTGGGCTGCGCCTCCGTCATATGTTCCGATAAGACCGGCACATTGACACAAAACAGGATGACCCTGGTGAAAGCATTTGCAGACGGGGCCCGGGAGCCGGAGGATATCGGCGAGGACAATTCAGAAGGAATAAGGAAAATACTTACCTACGGTACCCTTTGCTGTGACGGTACCGTGACCCTTTCTCCGGAAGGGGATATGATAAATATAGGCGATCCCACCGAGACCGCTATAATCGCAGCAGCTATGAAAAACGGGCTGGATCAAAAAGAGCTCAACGAAAAATACAAGAGGCTGGGAGAGATACCCTTCGACTCCGACAGGAAGCTCATGACCAGCATAAACGAAATAGAAGGCAGGACCGTAGTCATAGTGAAGGGCGCCTTCGACGTGATGGCGGCAAGGTGTGTAAAGGGAGATATGGAAAAGGCCCGGGATATGAACGACCGTATGAGCGCCGACGCCCTCAGGGTCCTTGCCGTAGGGTATAAGGAGATCGACAGTCTGCCGGCAGAACTGTCACCGGATGAAATGGAAAACGGCCTTACATTCATGGGCCTCGTAGGGATGATAGATCCGCCCAGGGAAGAAGCCAAGGAAGCAGTGGCTCTGTGTCTGAAAGCGGGGATAAAACCTGTCATGATAACAGGGGACCATGTAGTCACCGCCTCGGCGATAGCAAGAGAGCTTGGGATAATGACCGATAAGGACAGAGCTGTGACCGGTACAGAACTCGATGCCATGACCGATGAGGAACTGGACAGGCAGGTAGAGGAGATCGCTGTATATGCCAGAGTATCCCCGGAGAATAAAATAAGGATCGTGGAAGCCTGGCAGCACCGAGGCAAGGTGGTATCCATGACGGGAGACGGAGTCAACGATGCGCCGGCTCTCAAAGCGGCCGACATAGGATGCGCCATGGGCATAACAGGGACAGACGTTGCGAAAGGGGCTTCGGACATGACCCTTACTGATGACAACTTCGCTACTATAGTAGATGCGGTAAAGGAAGGCAGAGGTATATACGCCAACATCAAAAAAGTCGTAGGCTTCCTTTTGGGGACCAATATAGGCGAGGTAATAACCGTGTTCACCGCCATGCTCCTGTGGCATCAGACGCCTTTGTTGTCTATGCAGCTTTTGTGGATAAACCTTGTCACAGACAGTATGCCGGCCATAGCCCTCGGTATGGAGCCGGTGGAAAAAGATGTGATGGAAAAGAGACCCAGACCCAAGAACGAAAGCCTTTTCGCTCACGGACTGGGTGTGCGCATAGCCCTTCAGGGTATAATGCTGGCCATACTTTCACTTATAGCCTTCGTCATAGGCCGGGATACTATGGGAAGCATAGAAGCAGGAAGGACCATGGCCTTCATGGTTCTGGCTCTTGCACAGCTGGTACAGGCTTTCAACGTCAAGTCGGACAGGTCTTTGTTCAAGGCAAAACCTTTCGGCAACAAATACCTGAACGGAGCCTGTCTGGTATCGGCAGCTCTCGTGGCTGTAGTGATGCTGACGCCTTTGAGAGTGGCTTTCGAACTGGAACATCTCACAGGGGAACTTTATCTTATAGGTATAGGCCTGGCTCTGGTGCCTCTGGTAGTCATGGAGATCGCCAAGGCCTTGAAGCTTGTGAAATAACAGCTATTTTTTACCCATGACGTTCACGCACTTTTTTGCGATGAATCCATGGAAGGAAGGAAAGTCGCCTATGGTGAAGGAATCCTTTTCCACGAGCATGCCGTTGGTCTTTCCGAACATCAGAACATAAAGATGGGGGAGGTCAAAGATCCTGTAGACCTGATGATATTCGATGGTCTTTTTATAGGAACCCTCCTCCATAGTTATTTTATCGCCAAAGAGGATGACGGTCTCAGGCTGATGGTCTCCGTGGATCTGAAAATTCTCCTTCATCAGGAGATTGACCAGGAGCCTCGGATAGAACAGATAGAAACAGAGAAGCAGCACCGTAAAGAGGGAAAGGACCACATAGAGAGCAAAGCCGGCATAAAGATCCGGGTGGGCTATGAGAAAGATCAGCAGAGCTGCAAAGAGTATAGCCAGGATCAGGCATATCCTGCGGCTGCGGCCGGCGAGGCCTTTGTTCACATATTCCGTCAGGTGCTTTCTCTCGCAGACGTTTCTCTCGCAGACGTAACGATTTTCAAATAAAGGTTCCATGATCTTCCTCCCAGGGTTTGACAGTATAGCGTGCTTTTCGTTTCTAAAGCCGGTGTATGACATACACCGGAAACAGGTTTCTGATATTTTAACATCACGGGAACCATGGGGGCAACTTGAAAAAACTGTATGGGACGTGCATATTGCAGCTTTACAATAGATGTGAGCCATGAACCATTTGAGTTCCGTTTCCGTATGGGCGTTCGGGTGAGGAGCCAGCGGTCTGTGAGACTTATATGTGAGAGAGTCTCTTGTTCCGTCGAACCGTTTGTTTCAACGCATCAGAGATGCTTTGGATATATGGCATCTCCGACAGACGAATCGTACGGAGAAGCCGCTGCGGTACATAAACTGGACCCCTTAATTTAGACACAAACCCCATGGCAAAAATAATGTATAATTTATGTCAGGAGGCAGGAAAATGGG
>CASDUO010000020.1 GCA_949284065.1 uncultured Bacillota bacterium | reverse complement strand
CTGGACCCCTTAATTTAGACACAAACCCCATGGCAAAAATAATGTATAATTTATGTCAGGAGGTAGGAAAATGGGTCGAGGGAAATTAACATCTGAAGAACAGGAGATTCTTAGAAGAAATCCAAATGTAGCAAAAGTAACAGGCTCAAGTATAGTCTATACAAATGCATTCAAGAAGCATTTTGTTGAAGAATATGCTCAAGGCAAGAAGCCAAAGGAGATTTTCGTTAATGCAGGTTTTGACGCAGATGTTCTGGGATCAAAGCGAATAGAACGAGCCTCTGCAAGATGGCGAGAAGCTTATGCCGCCGGAACACTGAATAAATTTGACGAAGAGTCAATTAAAAGGCACTTCACAGATGAGAAGAAAGAACAGCTGGATGAGCTTGCAGCAGCAAAGAGAAAACTGGCCAGACAAGAAGAAAAAATCAGAAAACAGGAAGCGGAGATAGAAGCGTTAAAAAAAGCTGGAAGAATAGGAAGGAGGCGATGCGAGAAGAAGGAATTTGGAAGGATTGATCTTTGTGAGATCGTTCGGGAAACTGTTGAGAAATTTGGTAATTGCGTAAACATAAGGGAACTGTGTAAAGCGCTTGAATTGCCACGCAGTTCATATTACTACTACATATCCGCAGAGGAGAATAGGCAAAAGAAAGAAGAGGAAGAGATGGAAGCTCTGTTCTTCATTCAGAAAGCCTATGACCATAGCGGAAGGTTCAGCAACAAGGGATCCGGAACAATACGAATGATCCTAAAAACAAATATGACATTAATTACAGCCGTAAGAAGATACAGAGGATTATGCGAAAGTATGGTCTTGTCTGCCCGGTAAAGACAGTGAATCCATATAAGAAAATGTGGAAAGCAGCCAAAGAGGATAAGATTGCTCCTAATCTGGTAAAACGGGAATTCAAGACAGGTGAAGCAAGAAAACTGTTTCTTACGGATATAACATATATAAAGCACAGGGGACATTTCTCATATGTATCGGTAATACTGGATGCTCAGACAAATGAACCTGTAGCGCATGAAACATCAACATCATTGAAGATGGATTTTGTAATGGAATCTCTTGAGCAGCTGAAAGCCTGTGGATATAGCAAGAATGCTGTGATTCATTCAGACCAGGGAGTGCATTACACATCAAAGATATTCAGAGAAGAGATTGCAGCCATGGGACTTACGCAGACAATGTCAAGAAAAGGTAACTGCTGGGATAATGCGCCGTGCGAATCATTCTTTGGAAGGATGAAACAGGAAGCTCACTTCAATGAAAATGCAACTGATAAAGAAATAGAAGAAGCGGTAACAGAGTACATAATGTACTACCGATATGACAGATATCAGGAGGGTTTAGGCGAGATGACTCCGTATGAATATGGATCAAAAATGTTATCTGCTTAGGGGGTTGACGTGTCCAACTTAATGGATCCATCTTAAATTCCCTGTGCAAGGATTTTTTCACCCCCTCCCCCGTATAAAAATATATGACTGTCTATGGATATACACGGTGGAGATGACAGGGAAGCGAGTTGAAGCCCGTCTCCGTAAGTGTTAGAATTATCCCGTCCCGGATATGGGTACCGGTCTCTGAAGCCGGGGCAGCCGCATATCTCGGGCATAAGGCAAAGAGCAGCGACACGGAGACGGGAGCATAATGAGCAGTACGAAGGGAAAAGGAATACGCAGAAACGGGAAAAACGCAGGGGCCAATCTGGAATATGCCCTGATACAGGGAGCGTACTGGATGTATTACGGCGCCATATACAGCTTTTCATCGGCTTTTCTCCTGTCGAAGGATTACAGCAACTGGGAGATAGGCGTGATACTTGCCGCAGGAAATGTGCTGGCTATACTCATACAGCCTGCAGTAGCAAATTTCGCAGACAGGACTGGACGGTTCGGACTGGACGATATAATAAAGGGCATGGTGCTGATACTGGCGGCACTGACGGCAGGGCTCATACTGTTCGATACCAAGAGCATGGTGCTCACTGTCATATTCACCCTGGCCATAGCATGGCATACGGTCATACACCCATTCGTGAATTCTCTGGCCTTTGAGATGGAAAAGGCGGGAAGGACCATGTATTTCAGCGTAGGCAGGGCGGTGGGCTCGGTTTCCTATTCTATCCTCGTGGCGGTTTTAGGCGTAGGGGTGAGCAGGATGGGCGTGGGGATCCTCCCCTTTTCGGGCCTTGGGGTGCTGGCGCTTTTTTTCTTCATGCTCGTAGTGGTGGGAAGGCAGCTCGGCAAAGAAGGTGACAGCGTAAAGACTGAGAAAAGCGATATTACCTTTATGGATTTCGTCAGGAGGAACAAGGTCTTTTTCGCCATGAGCCTGGGTATAGCGGGACTGTATTTCAGCAATTCCGTGTACAATAATTTCATGCTGCAGATAGTGAGGAACGTGGGAGGAGACAGCGGAGACATGGGAGGCATACTGTCACTCATGGCGGCCCTGGAGATACCTACCATGGTGCTCTTTTACAGGATAAACAAAAGGATATCCACGGTGAGGCTCATACAGATCGCTGCACTGGGCTTCGCGTTGAAAGCTACAGCCATAATGATGGCAGATTCGGTGTCCATGCTTTACTGCGCTCATATCTTCCAGCTCATTTCATTCGCCCTCTTCCTGCCTGCCATAGTCCATTACATAGATGAAAGGATGAGCGGTGAAGAGGCCGTGAGGGGCCAGGCCGTGTATACGACCATGATAACCGTAGGTGCGGTGCTGGCCAGTGTGGCAGGAGGAGCGATACTGGATATGAGTGGTGTGGATACGCTTCTCACAATATCGGTGGCGGTGACTTTGGCCGGGGCTTTGACAGTCATACCTCTGGCGGGAAAGTCGGGACCCGGGTGAACGGCAGACGTGTATGACAACAGAAGGGAGTTTCAGGGAAGGGCTGCGCAGACAGAGGATGCGCAGCAGATGAAAAGGAAAGGAAATCGGAATGTCCAGAACAAAGAAAGTGAAAACGGGGTTGCCCGGTCTTGACAACATACTCCAGGATGTGCGTCAGGGAGAGAACATCGTATGGCAGATAGTAGACGAAGACGATTACACATATTTTGCACAGCGCTTTGCGAAGCAGGGCATACATGAGGGGAGGAGCGTTTTGTACTTTCGGTTTTCCACGGGTCCCAGGGCGGTGAAGGAGCAGGAAGGCCTGGAAACTGTCAATATGGACATGGATGCGGGATTTGAAGATTTCACGCTGGATATAAGCAGGATAATAGAGAAACAGGAACCGGGCACATACTATATATTCGACTGCCTGTCATCCCTTCAGAGCATGTGGGCGGCAGACTACATGGTGCGAAATTTTTTCAAAGCTCTGGCGCCTATAATAAAGGAACTGGGCGGTGTGGGATATTTCAGCATGATACCGAAAAAACACTCATATTATTCCACCAATCAGGTAAAAGAGGCATCGGATATATGCATATATACCATAAGCGGGCCGGAAGGCATATATGTGCAGCCGTTGAAGGCGGAGAACCGCACATCCACCACCATATTCTTCCCTCATATCATAAAGGACGAAGAGGATCAGGAACCCAGGCCTCTCACTAACGGGATAGACAGCAGTAAATATTATGGCCTGAGGAAGATAAAGGCCAGGAATCCGGGAAGGAGGTTCCTGGACAACTGGGACGTGTTTCTTATGGAGGCCCAGAACGCTATGAAAGAGGGCAGCGAGGAGGAAAAAAGGTGGTATGAGGAGAAGATGCACAGGATGTTCATAGGGAAGGACCAGGAGAGGGAGAACCTTTTCCGCGAGAACTATACCATACAGGACTACTTGGACATCAACATGCGCCTCATCGGCACAGGCAGCATAGGAGGCAAGGCGGCGGGCATGCTCCTTTCCCGGAAGATAGTAGAAAGGAACAGGCCCGATCTTGCGGAGTATATGGAGGCTCACGATTCATATTATATAGGCTCCAATGTGTTCTATACCTTCCTCATGCGCAACAACTGGTGGAAGCTGTGGACCGAACACAAGACCGAAGAGGGGTACTTCGTTGCGGCAAGGGCCCTCAAGAGCCAGATACAGTACGGAGAATTTTCCGATGTGATAAAAGATAAATTCAGGATGATGCTGGATCATTACGGACAGAACCCCATAATAGTAAGGTCCAGTTCCCTCCTTGAAGACGGCTTTGGGAACGCTTTCGCCGGGAAATATGATTCGGTATTCTGCGTCAACGGAGGATCGCCGGAAGAGAGGTACGAGCAGTTCGTGAAGGCCGTAAAGGAAGTATATGCCAGCGCCATGGATGAATCGGCCCTCATATACCGTAAACAGCGGGGCCTGGACAAGGCGGAGGAACAAATGGCCATATTGGTCCAGAGAGTTTCGGGATCGGTATTTGGCGATTTGTTCATGCCCGGAGCTGCCGGGGTGGGATATTCGAGGAATTCCTATTCATGGAACAAAGATCTGGATCCGGATGCGGGGGTGCTGAGGATAGTTGCGGGCTTGGGGACGAGGGCCGTAGACAGGACTTTCCAGGACTATCCCAGACTGGCATCTTTGGACAGACCTCTTGTGAGGACGTCTACTTTACCTGAGGACAGATACAGGTTCGTACAGCGCAATGTGGATGTTCTGGACCTTACTGACAATGAGATGGTCACCGTGCCTATAGACGAGGTGGACGAGAAAGCGCCCGGATGGTACAGGAACCTCATAGTGGAGCATGACAGGGAGGCGGAGAACCGTTTCAGTGAACGAGGGATGGATAAGAAGGTCATCTCCACCTCATGCGAGAACATATTGAAAAACGAAAAGATAGTGAAGGTGATGCAGGATATACTCCGGACCATACACGAAAAATACAATTATCCGGTGGATATAGAGTACACCATAAATTTCAACGAGGAAGGGGACTTTCTGGTCAATCTGCTCCAGTGCAGACCGCTCCAGTCGAAATCCACGGGGATCGCCGGCGTGTCCGTTCCCCATGTGCCGGAGGACAGGATATTCCTCAAGCTTTACGGCAACACCATGGGCGGCCCTACCCAAAGGGATATAGATATGGTCGCCATAGTAGACCCCAAAGGATATGCGGAGCTGCCCTTCAAGGAAAAATTCGCCGTAGCCAACGGCATAGATGCCATAAATGCCTATGCCGGGCAGATGAGAAAGAAACTCATGCTCATGGGGCCGGGCAGATGGGGCACCAATTCGGCGGAACTGGGCATACCTGTAAAATATGCTCAGATATCCAATACGGACGCCCTGTTCGAAATGTCCTTCGAGAGCAGCGGACTTGTGCCTGAGCTTTCATTCGGGAGCCACTTTTTCCAGGACATGGTAGAGGCGGATATCTTTTATGGCGCAGTATTCGAAAAGGACTCCTCTGAAGGCAGAGGGAGCGTATTCCGTCCGGAAGTCATCAGGGATGCGGAAGGTGTAGAGGAGATATATGACAGGATACCTGCGGCCATATGCGGACTGAAAGATATAATACATGTTTACGACCTGGGCCGTAACAAACTGCGGCTTTACGCCGACAGCAAAGGTGAAGAAACGGTTTGTATCCTTGAATGAGGATCTTGACCGGCAGGGTCATATGAGATTGAGTATATGCTCGAACTGCATCTCCAGACGGACTCTGGTGACGCGGCTCCAGTGATATGTGTTGTTTTCGAGATAGTGTCCCTTGTACAGGTCGAAGGCCCGCATGTAACTTTCCGGAGTGCCTGTCTCCACCTCTTTTTCGAATTCATAGAAGTCGCATTCGAATGCGTCGCTGTTGACGCGCTGGCTTCCTCGGGTGCCGGACAAAAGACCGTGTATGTCGTTGGCTTCCAGCTTTTCACGAAGGTTGTGGAGAGTGGTGTGGTACACGGAGGCTGCTTTTTTGCTTTCCGTATTGGGCCACAGTGTCTTTTGTATGACGGTGCTGCTCACATCGGCGCCTCTGCAGTCCACTAAAAATGCCAAAAGCTCTTTTGTCTTGGAACTTTTCCACGGTATGGCGACTCCGTTTTTCACCACCTGGAAGATGCCGAAGGTCATTATGTGCAGACCGCTCGTTTTTTCCCTGGAATATCGGGTGGTCATCTTGTCCACGGCCTCGGCCACGGCGCCGGGAGAGGCAGGGAGGGATATGTAATCGGTGGCTTCGAAGGCAAAGGCCTGGGCCCCGTATTTGCTTGATGCGGACATGAACACCAGCTGGAGTGAGGGGGATATGGACCTCAGTATGTGGAGCAGGTTGAAATCGTCACAGGCAGGTCCGTCCACATCTACGAAGGCCCCTATGATGTCAGGATTTTTTACAGCAAAAGCGAGGGCTTTTACCGGGTCCGAAAAACCGTATGTGCAGCCCTCGCCTGCGATTTTCGTTACTGCCGCGCATATTGATTCTAATTGAGGAACATCCTCGCTGTAAATCAAAATACCTTTCATCATTTCTCCTCGATGTGTTTCGCCTGTGGCAGTTTACTGACCCTCACCGGTATCAGGCACTTCTACCTCTCTGGGGAACTGAAGCACTATGCTCAGCCAGCCGAACACGGGACCGAGCAGGTTGCCGATTGTGGCCCAGAGACAGCAGCTGAGTACAGGTCCTATGGCCAGATCCGGATATGCACCTATGGCGGACAGGGCAAACACAGATGAGTAGGCGTTGAACGCCGGCAGGCTTGCACTGAACACGGGTATCCTCAGGGAGCACATCAGGAGGAAAACGGTCAGAGTGACGCAGATTATCATATTGGGCATACCGGCTATGATCCCTGCCGTTTCCAGGGCCCCCATGAGCCATATACAGAATGCTGCAAGAAGGGCTCCGGGGAAAACAGCCGGTACGATTTTTTTGAATGCATCCGGAGTAGCTCCAAGGGCAAAATACCATGCCCAGCCTATGAACAGGGCCCATACGGGCAGTCCGAGTCCGGAAATAGTCACCAGGCAGGACAGGCCGCCCAGCACGCCTACCACCACTTCGACGGGGATTCTTGGCTTCATTATAGTTTTCATAGCTGCTCCTTTCGATATTATCTTTCGATGATATCTGACGGTGACCGGAAGATCATTCCAGTTCTACCAGGGGATCTCCGGATTTGACGGCTTGTCCTTCTTCTACGAGTATCTTAGCTACGGTGCCGTCTTCCTCTGAAAAGATCTCGTTTTCCATTTTCATGGATTCCAGTATCACCACTGTCTGATCCTCTTCCACTTTATCACCTACTGCTACCTGTATCTTCCATACTGAGCCGGGCAGGGGCGCTGTTATTGTATAAGCCATGATTTACCTCCTTAGAAATAGTTGAAATTTTTATGTGATGTTTATGGTTTCCTGTATCGTGTATGTTCCGGAGTCCACGTCTAAGCTATTTCGAACAGGTTCGCGATCTCTATGCCGTTCTCGCTGAGAGTCTCTTTTACTACCTTCGCTTCGTCTACAGCGTTAGGGGCGTCTCCGTGTATGCATACTGTGATGGCGTCGATGTCGATCATCTTGCCGCCGATGGTGGCGATCTTTTTCTCCTTGGCTACGCTGACTGCTCTGGCAGCTACATCTTCGGGGCTCCTTGCCTTTTTGGTACGCTCGATCACCCAGTTGCCTTCATCGTCATAGGAAAGGTCGATGAGGGCTTCTCCCACCATCTTGAGGCCCATTTCCAGACCTTTCTTGAATGCAGGGGTGTTGGGAGGCAGCATTATGAACAGGTTGGGATCATATTCCTTTATGGTCTCCAGGAAAGTATCTATGTATTTTTCATCTTCGGATACCATCCTGTACAGTATGCCGTGAGGTTTCACGTGCTGCATCTTCATGCCGTAAACTTTCAGCACTCCGTCTATGGCGCCCAGCTGATAGAGAGTATCGGCTCTCAGTTCCTCAGGGGTTATGTCCATGCGGCGTCTGCCGAATCCCTGTTTGTCGGGAAGACCCAGATGAGCTCCTACGGCTACGTCGTACTGTTTTGCCCACTTGATGGTCTGCTCCATGACTGAAGGATCTCCTGCGTGGAAACCTGTGGCCACGTTGGCGGAGGTGATGTATTTCATCAGCTCTTCGTCGTTTCCGAGGACATATCTTCCGAAGCTTTCGCCCATATCTACATTGACATCTATCTTCAACATTGTTACGGCCTCCTTTCTATGCGGTGATGATGGAATCCATGGACAGCCATTTTTTTTGGTCGGCTCTTGCCTGTATGGCTTCCTCTACTGTGCAATATTCGAATTTGATGCAATCCCTGTCAGGAGCGGCCTGGCCGATCTTCCACAGGTCGGCGTTGATAACGTTGCCGCAGCACATGAATCCGCCCAGTGTGGGACCGTCGCCTATGAGGAGGGAAGGTGTGTTTCCCGTAACGTTTATGGCTCCCCTCATGTTGTAGGCATGATCTATGATGTTGGAAGGGTGTGCGCCGCCGGAACCGCCGTCTTTCCTTGCAAAGAAATTGACGTCATCGGGGATGGGATCCAGCCTGCATGCGGATCTGTTGGAGTTGATGGACACTTTGTGTTCATTTGAGTACATGTAATCCATACCTTCTTCCGTCACATAGTCGGGGCATGCGTTCATTCCCGGTATGAGCCTGAGTTTTATCACGCTCTCGTACTGAGGTATGGCCTCGGGTTTCACCTTGCGGCCTACCAGTTCCGAAAGGGGCTTAGAGGGCTTGCCGTTTTTCAGCACGTCGCCGGGTTTGAGAGGTCTGCCCTCGAATCCGCCGTAGCTGCCGAATAGACATGTGGATTTGCTTCCCAGATAAACGGGGACGTCTATACCGCCGGCAACGGTGATGTATGCTCTGAAACCTTTTTCACCGTATGTTCCGAATTTCAGTTTGTCTCCGGCTTTTACCGCGATACTTTCCCACATGGGAGCCTTCTCGCCGTTTATGGTAGGGGAGAGATCGGCGCCGGTTATGGCTATAACGGCGTCTTCGTCGAATTTGGCAACGAACATGCCGGCTGCGATCTCTATGCCGGCTTCTTCAGAGGGGTTCCCTACCAAAAGGTTCCCCAGTCCCAAAGCGGCGTTGTCCATCGCGCCTGCCGGGGCCATGCCTGCACCCAGGTAACCCAGTCTGCCCGGCCAGTCTTCAACTACTGCCTGTATTCCTCCTTGTGTTACTTTAAGCATATTTTGCCTCCTTAAATATCAAATGTTTCAAAAGATTCGCCGGATATTAAAGCTTAGGAGCCGCTGCCATGCCGGCCTCTCTCTTTTTGTTGAATTCTGCGGTCTCTTTCTGGATCTGATCGGAATGGAGCCAGTCTATGAAGTCTTTCACTACGATCTCACCTTCTTCGATCTCGTATTTATAGTCGGTCTTGTCATGTACATGGCTGTAGATATCCAGGACCTCTGCTTCGGATACTTCATAGAATTTGATCCTGTCAGCATTCCTGTAAAGGAAGGGAGTCTCCGCGAACTGAGGGTGCTTCATGGCGAACTGGAACGTAGGTATGGTCCTGCCCATGAGCTGATATCCGCCGCCTGTAGGTGTGGTGTAAGTGAACACACAGGGGCCGCCCAGTCCTACTGCACCTTCGGGAGTCCATGTTCTGGGAGGGTTGTACTTGGGGACTACCAGAGCGCATCTGGGGTCCAGAGGCCAGAAGAAACCGCCGCCGGGCCAGAATCCGCATCCGCTGTTGAACCACTCTGTTTCCATGAGCTTTTCTTTAGCCTCCTGGGGCGTTATGCCGTTGCACTGGGCTATATAGTCCAGATTGTAGCCGTCTTCGCAGTTAGGGGCATCGGGCCTTATGAGCTGCAGATATTTTTCTACGGCCTTTTTAGTTTCGGTGTCTTCGAATGCGATGGGAAGTTTGATGAGCCTTGAAGGGATCACCATGCTTTCCAGAGTTTTGAGTTCATCTTCGCATTCTGCGATCTCATCGATCAGTCTGTCGACAGTAATAACGGTAGGATCGAAGTGGAACATGTTGGTCCTGAGACCCGGTACTGTTTCGATCAGACCGTTGATTTTTTTGTCTTTTACCATTCCGTCCACAGCCAGCATACGGAATGAATCGGGTACATAGAGTCTCTGCTCGTGGCCGTATTCCACCTGGAGAAAGCCGTCTCCAGCCTGGCGGAACAGAACCTCCTCCCGCGCTTCATTTGCCGGCAATGTCCTTAAAATGGTGGAATAGTCTCTTCGTTGTTCACTCATAAAATTTTTCCTCCTAATGACCGTTGCAGCTACAGAATACAATTAGGGGAGATCTGTAGCAAGCGCATTACCTTAAACTTACCTTAAACTAAATATAAAAAGTTTGATTAATGCTGATTATACATATGGGTTAAAAATGTGTCAACCTTAAAGGAGAAAAAAATCAGAAAATTTTGAGAACATTCAATACTGCATACAATGTACAAGACGAAACCACAGAAAATCCGAAGTTTTTGGGTATCGGCCTCATGTTTTCATGTGTTAGAATAGTGCGTGGGACAGACTGAAAAATATTGTCAGGATACAGTTTATAACAGCATTTATCCAAGGAAGAAAGCGGAAAGAAACATGAAAGACTTTTTACTAAGCCATGCAGCCTCAGACCCGGTGTCCTTCCATATGCCGGGACACAAAGGAATGGAAATATTCAGAAAATACGGTTACGGTGATTTTTTGGAAAGGTTCGTAGACTGTGACGTCACGGAAATACCGGGAGCGGACAATCTGTTCCAGGCGGAAGGGATAATAAAGGAGGCTCAAGACAGATATGCGGACATATATGATGTGGACAGGTCCTACCTGCTCATAAACGGCACCAGCGGCGGCATAATCGCAGCCATACTGGCCGCAGTGAGGACAGGGGAGAAACTCATCATGGCCAGGAACTGCCACAAGTCCGTATTCAATGCCGCTTCGCTGGGAAAGATAGAGCCTGTCTATGCCCGGCCGGAGATAATAGAGCAGTATGGGATAATGGGTCCGGTATCCCCTCATGAGATAGAAAGACTCATAGTAGAAAACCCCGACAGCGCAGCGGTGATTTTGCCGAGTCCCAACTACTACGGCATATGCAGCGACATAGAGGGCATAGCCCATGTGGTGCATAAAGCCGGCAAGGTGCTCATAGTGGATCAGGCTCACGGAGCTCATCTGAAATTTTTCCACAAATACGGACAGGGCCGGGGCATGCCCCTTTGCGCAGAGGATCAGGGAGCAGACATAGTGATAAACAGCATCCACAAGACCCTTGCATCCCTTACTCAAAGCGCGGTCCTGAATCTTAAGGGGAACAGGGTGGACAGATATGTGTTGGAAGACAAGCTCCAGATGATAGAGAGCACCAGTCCTTCATATATACTGATGAGTTTTCTGGATATGAACAGGGAACTTCTGGAAAGGCACGGAGACCGGGCCATGAAGGAGTGGAAAGAGGCTCTGGGGTACTTCTATGAAAAGGCGGCAGCCATACCGGGGCTGAAGGTGCTGGACATAAGGGAGAACATGGACAGGACCAAGATAAATCTCGATATGAGTGCCAAAGGCATAGACGGCGCCCGGCTGGAAAAGGAGCTTATGGCCCGGGGCATATTCCCGGAACTTTATACCGGCGACCTGCTCATGCTCATGACGGGCATAGGCAACACGAAGGCTCATATGGAGAGGACACTGAAAGCCCTGGAGGAGATATCCGCAGAGAACCCCTATGAGGATGACAGGAAAAAAGGGCTGGGAGAGGTGAAGATACCTTTTCCCGGAGGATCGCACAAAGTGCCGGAGGAAAAGGAATTCGTCCATATCTCCGAGGCGGCGGGCCGTGTCTGTGCCGGTTCAGTGATACCCTATCCTCCGGGGATACCTTTAGTGTGTCCCGGAGAGGAGCTGACGGAAGAAGTTTTGTCATATGTGAAAAAGTTGAGGGAAGACGGGGAAAAAGTCATCGGCATCAACGATGAAGATAAGGTGCTGGTAGGGAAATAGGATATCAACAGTTCCCCGTATAAACATATCGAAGATGGCGGCGGGCTATTTCCGCAAGAGAATAAACAGTACTCACGGGAGTGGCTGTTTTTTCTTTCATTTTGTAAGCCGGGAAAAACCGGCTCACATGGAGAGCAATGTCCGGGTCCACAGATGCGAGCCAGGCGGCTTCGGAATCCATTTCCTCATGGCTGTCGTTCTCGCCGGGGATCACGAGGGTGGTGACTTCCACATGACATTTACTGGCGGCCAGGGATATGGTGTCTTTGACTGTGTCGAGGCGGCCTCCTGTCTTTTCGTAAAACCCGGCAGTGAAACATTTCAGGTCTATGTTCATGGCGTCTATATAAGGAAGGAGTTTTTCAAGGGGTTCGCGGCAGATGTAGCCGTTGGTGACGAGGACTGTGCTGAGCCCTGCCTCTTTCAGGAGCCGGGCACAGTCGTACACATATTCATAACCTATGAGAGGCTCGTTGTATGTGAAGGCCACTCCTATATTGCCTCTGTCTTTCGTTTCCAGGGCCAGATCCCTCAGAGCCTCCGGGGAGCAGGAGGCGGATTCAAAGGTGTCTGAAGAAGCCATGGAGATCTGATGGTTCTGGCAGAAAGGACAGGAAAGGTTACAGCCGAAGCTGCCTGCCGAAAGTATGGAAGAGCCTTCGTGGAATCTGCGAAAAGGCTTTTTCTCTATGGAATCCAGAGCAAGGGACAGGAGCTTTCCGTAGTTTATACAGGTCACGGAGCCGCCTGTGTTTTTCCTGGCGCGGCAAAACCCTGTTTCCCCCGGAGCGAGGGAGCAGTGTCTCGGGCATATGGGACATATGACACGGTTTTCCGCGGTCTTATCCATATGAGGGCTGACCCCCGTTACAGTTGCAAAGATCACCGGACTTATCTGAACCGGGTGACCTTGAATCTCCAAAGAGAAAGGGGTTTGCCTCGGGGTATGCCGGCTTTCTCCCTGGCTATATCGATCTGTTCTTTCACCGTGTCCACCCCTTCAAGGTCGGGAAGGAGCAGACCGCGGCGGCCTCCGTGGGAAACTATGACGCCGTATTTCTCAGGATCCAGCTGGTCAGGAGAATCCACAGGCTCCGCCTCGCCGAGGATGTCCACGCTGTAAGTGATGAGAGGGAGCTCCTCAGGGGAGACTGCAGGGAACCTGGGGTCCTGTGCCCCGGCAGAAACGGCATTGCGTATTATCTCAGCGGCTGTGTTTTCCCTTACGGGGGCCGTGGTGCCTATGCAGCCTCTCAGCTGCCCGTGCATCTTCAGGGAAACGAAGGTACCGGCCCTCCCGGTAAGGAGCGTGGCTGCCATATCGTCTCCTTTGCAGGTCTTTGAAAGCTCTTCCATATCGACGTCTTTCATCTGCAAAAACTCACCGGTGTCCACATAGGTCTCCAGGCTGAGACGGGCGAGCCTTACGGGAAGACTTTCCCCAGCCCTGGTCATAGCCATATGACCGGCTTGCTCCTCAAGATATTTTTCTTTGAAACGACGGGAGTCGTCCTCCCCTGTGACTTCAAAAGAGCCTACACCGTAGCCTACGCCGAAAGGTCCTTCATATGACAGCAGGGTGCTGCGTACAGCCAGGCCGTCCAAGGCGCCTGCCAGTATCTGGAAGGTCCTCAGACCGCATTCTGCCGCTCTTTGGCACATGGCGGGATCCATGTCCAGGAACCGTGAGAAATCTCCGGACTCGATGGTATCGGTCACGGCCTTGTCGAAGACGGGACCGTCAGGCGAGAAGCCGTAAGGCCCGTCGGAAGCAAGCTTGTGGGAAAGATCTCCGCTGGCCACTATAACTATGTCCCTGCCGGTTTCCCGGGAAGCTGCGGCTATGATCTTGCCCAATTCATAGTGGTCCGCAGGCGAAAGACCAGAAGGCCCTATACGCAGGATGGTTGGTTTTTTCACATACTTGTCCAGGAACCACAGAGGGATGAAAGTGGCATGATCCAGATGCTTGTTTTCTTCTCCCAGATATCCTGCCGGTATGCCTTTCTTTTCTGACAGACGGCATATGGCATCTCCCAGGACTTCATCGTATAGCACTTTTAGGGAGACCTCAGGCGCGGCAAAGCTGCTCATGTTTCCACAGGCGCCTTTTCCCGGCGATATGTGGAAGTAGTCGGCATAGACCACAGTGTGAGGAGACAGCACGACGATGGTGTCCGGAGACATTTCGGCTATCTCCCGGGCCACCCGGTCATATGCCGTAACAGTATCGGATATGATCTTTTCCTGTCCTTTCCCTACCTCGGGTATGATAAGAGGCGGATGGGGGACTATATATCCTGCCAGAACAGCCATGTCGTACCTCCTTTTCGCTTTGCCATATCATGGACATACTGTGGAGCCTTAACACGCTCCTTTGATTTTACTTTACCGTTTCCGGCCGGCGCACCTTTCCATCTCGTCACGTTACGGGATCCGAAGACCGCCGTGTCACTGCCACTTGGTGTCTCCGCTGGCACCGTCGTAACCGGGATGGTTGTCGAAACGGACTACGCCGACCTGACATTTTCCTTCAACGGCCTTTGTAACTTCGCTGTGGCCTATGGTGCCGAATCCGCCGCACAGTTCGATCATTATGACTCCCTCGTCAGCCAGTTTTTTCGCTTCGGCACAGGCCATCTCGTAATCGCCTACACCTACTACTATCATCTCCCCCTGACCCAGGTCGATAACAGTCCTTTCCGGACCGTCTTTGTAATATCCGTTGACGAACATAAAGCATACTTTTCTCTTCATGGTATTTCTCCTTACATGATGTGTTCCATATCTGTGGTCATATGTTTTTTGTACCTGCTGTCCTAAGGAGCGTTTTCACCGGACGAGGCAGGCGCTATGTCACCTTTATCCTATACCACGGGCAGGTGCGGCGCAAGAGCGTAAGGCCTGTTTTCGGACACGACAATCGCTATGCTTCCTGTGACACCAGAGAGGAAGCATAGCCATATGTGTCTGTTTTTTTATGTGAAACCCCTTTTATGTATTTTCGTCCCCCGTATAAAATAGCATATGTGTTGAATATATGTCAACAAAATATATAAATATATATAATAATATAGCGAAAACATAGATATTTGTTAAGACAATAACATATGGTATAATCGATATGTATTCAAATGGAGGCACAGAGCCAATGGCTAAAAAAGGAAAGGATAGTATCGATATAGATCTGTACAATATCGATAACTTTACGGCACAGTACAAACGATCCACCATACCTCTGATCGTTTTGCGGCTTTTGCATGAAAAGGAAATGTATGCCTACGAGATAATACAGGAAACGACGAAACGGTCCGGCGGGATATACAAAATGCCCCTGTTATACAATATCCTGAACAAGTTCAAGGAGCAGGGGTACATCGAGGAAAGCCGGAAGGAAGTGACCGATGACAATCGCGTAAGAGTATATTATTCCATAACAGATGCCGGGAAGGCATATTTCCGTCAGCTGCAGGAAACATACACCGAACTGACGGAAGCAGTAGCGGGGATCGTGTTCGATGGGGCAGAGGGAAGGAGCAAATGAAACCGACTGACGTTTTTGAAGAGCAGGTTAAAAGGGAACTGCGCAATCTGGTTCCTGCCGGAGATTTTTTGAAAGAATTAAGGAGCAGTCTGGAGGAGTTCAGAAGAGATCACCCGGACTGTACTTTGGAGGACATCATCGAGCAGTTCGGAAGGCCTGAGGACGTTGCAAGAGAATATATCGAAAGCACAGGGGCGAACGAGCCTGAAAAGATAGCCGGCCAGAAGAGGCTGCGCAACATCATAATAGTCCTGCTGGCGGTCGCCGTAGTCGCCGTGGGCATATACCTATATGACCGATATATGGAGACCCATCAGGGCGGGGCTACAGATGTACTCATCATTTATGATGAAGAGCCTGTTGATGATAAGGCAGAATAGAACAGGATACAGGGAGGGGAAAGTGGAAAACATCGATATCTTTGTAGATCGAGTAGAGAAAAAACTGCACAACCTGGCTCCTCACGACGCTTTCTTGTCGGATCTGAGGAGCGACCTGACGGATTTTGTGAGCGATGACCCGGACTGTACCATCGATGACATGATAGAGCAGTTCGGGAGGCCGGAAGACATAGCCAGGGATTATCTCGACAGCACGGGATGCAACGCACCGAGGGAGATAGCGAGGAAAAACAAGAGGCGCAACATAGCGATAATCGCACTCGTTGCCGTGCTCATCGCCTTCGGGGTGTATCATTATATAGACTCTCAGCCGAGAGAAGCCATGACGGTAGATGTGGAGGTCATACATGAAGATCCGTCTGAGGGACGATGATGTACCATAGAGAAAAAAGGGGGCTGCTATGAAAATCAGAAGGATATCTTTTCGGGGCGCCGGAAAAGCGTTCCTGAGCACAGGATTGATCGCAGTTATGGTGGCGGCAGGAAGCCTTACCGTATACGGAGGCTCTGCGGCTGGAGCCGGAAGTGTCAGGGTCACAGGTTACGAACCCCATCTTGACGGCTCATATGCACTCATAACCACCGTGGTCAGCGGTCACAAAGCAAAGACGATACCGGCGGGAGCGGGTAAAACCAAGTCGGCGTCCCGGATATATACATATTACAACAGATATGATAAAAAAGCCTGGGCCATGACCCTGGATGCTACTTTCACCTATAACGGGTCGTTTTCCGGTGCGACGGCTGTGTCTTTGAGCCGGGCCGTCTATATCGACAGCTGGAAGTGCACGGGCAAAAAAGTGAAAAAAACAGGTAATACGGTAAAGGGCACAGGCAGATTCACCAACGGGAGCACCACGGTGACCAGATCCATAGGCATGAAGTGTTCTAAAAACGGGAACATAACGAGTATGAGCCGTTAGACGATAATGAGATGGGATATCGCAAAGGGGATATCCCAGGAGCCCGGGCGGGGCGTTCCATGGACCGCCATACTGCAAAAAACTCCTTGAAACTTGTGGGTTTGTATGGTAATATCTTTAATTACAAGTAAGGCACACTTATTGCAAGTGTTTTTTACGTGAGTCAAAAGCCTGAGGGCTTTGGCTGAAGATTCGTAACGGAGGAACGGACAATGGTAGTACTTATGGTTATATTGGCCATAGTGAGTTTAGTGCTCATAGCGAGCATATTGCTCCAATCTGGCAACAGCGCAGGATTGAGCGGATCTATAGCCGGCGGAGCTGAACAGCTTTTCGGCAAAAAAAAGAGCAAGGGATATGAGGCGATATTGAGCCGCATCGCAACCATAGCGGCGGTAGCTTATATCGTGCTCTCGCTTGTTATAGTATCTTTGGAAGTATAATATAGGATCCAGAATGGGGACTCGCCACAAAAAGGTTGCTGAAAGCGAGTCGCAGCCGCAGACGAAAGGATCGGCCCCAAAGGCGAGATATATTTTGAAACTTCTGTCATCAAAGGTACGAAAGTACCTTTTATAATGCATATTGCACCAGCGAAAGAGGAGGAAAGAACAATGGGTGACTACACTATGATGCAGTGGGTTGCGGTCATAGCGGCAATTATCGGTTTAATAGTAGCGTTTTCACTTGCCTCATGGGTCTCGAAAGCCCATGCAGGCAACGAAAGGATGCAGGAGATATCCGGACATATAAGGGAAGGAGCCTTCGCATTCTTGAAGAGAGAGTATAAAGTCATGATAGTGGTTATCGTGGCTCTGTTCCTCATAATAGGGTTCGCCCTCGACTGGGTGACGGCAGTACTCTATGTATTCGGAGCCCTGCTGTCAGTGCTGGCGGGCTTCTTCGGGATGAACGTCGCAACGAAAGGTAACGTGAGGACGGCCAGTGCAGCAGAGGAAAGCGGTATGAACAAGGCCCTCAAGGTGGCCTTCAGATCCGGAGCGGTGATGGGACTTTGTGTGTCCAGCTTGGGGCTCCTGGGCCTGGGAGTGATATTCGTGGCTATGGGCGTAGAATGTCAGTCTGTCATCACCGGGTTCGGATTCGGAGCATCGTCTATGGCCCTCTTCGGAAGAGTGGGCGGCGGCATCTATACCAAGGCAGCTGACGTAGGAGCTGACCTGGTAGGTAAGGTGGAGGCAGGCATACCTGAGGACGACCCCAGGAACCCTGCGGTGATCGCAGACAACGTAGGAGACAACGTAGGAGACGTCGCAGGGATGGGTTCGGACCTGTTCGAGTCCTATGTAGGCTCCATCATATCCGCAATAACCCTCGCTGTGATAGTACCCAGCATCTCCCCTATGTTCGGCGGCAGTTTCGCGCTCCCTCCCATGGAAGGATCCCTGTTCCCTCTGATCCTGTCGGCTATCGGGATAATAGCTTCTATAATAGGAGTGTTCATGGTCAGAGGAAAAGAGGGAGCCAATCCGGCTACGGCTTTGAACATGGGTACATATGTGAGCGGTATCATCGTGATAATATGCTCCATCGCCTTGAGCAAAGTCATGTTGGGCAACTACAACTGTGCCATAGCCATAATATCAGGCATAGTCGTAGGTATCGCCATCGGGAAGATAACGGAGATATACACATCTTCCGACTATAAGTTCGTGAAGAGCATAGCCGACCAGTCCCAGACAGGTGCGGCCACTACCATCATAAGCGGTATGGGCGTAGGTATGCTTTCTACAGTATGGCCGATCATCTGTATAGCAGTAGGCATATTCGTGGCCAATGGTTTCGCAGGGCTTTACGGCATAGCCCTGGCAGCAGTGGGCATGCTCTCGACCACAGGGATGGTGGTAGCCGTAGACGCATACGGCCCCGTGTCCGACAACGCAGGCGGTATAGCAGAGATGTCGGAATTGCCTCACGGGGTGAGGGAGATCACGGACAAGCTGGACGCTGTAGGGAACACCACGGCGGCCATAGGAAAAGGATTCGCCATAGGTTCTGCGGCTCTCACGGCTTTGGCCCTGTTCGCTTCATACTCGGAAGTAGCACAGATCGACATAGTCAGCCTGCTGGATCCCATGGTCATAATAGGATTGTTCATAGGAGCCATGCTGCCCTTCCTCTTCAGCGCCCTGACCATGAACTCGGTGGGCCGTGCAGCCAACCAGATGATCGAGGAAGTGAGGAGACAGTTCAGGGAGACCGTAGGTATCATGGAAGGCAAAGCAAAGCCGGATTATGCCAAGTGTGTGGATATCTCCACTGCAGCGGCACTCAAGGAAATGGTAGCACCGGGCCTCCTGGCTATAATCGCACCTCTGGCAGTAGGTATAATCTTGGGTGTGGAAGCCCTGGGCGGTATGCTGGCAGGCGCATTGTCATCCGGAGTGCTCCTCGCCATAATGATGGCCAATGCAGGCGGCGCATGGGACAATGCCAAGAAATACGTTGAAGAAGGTAATTACGGCGGTAAGGGTTCTGAAACACATGCAGCCACAGTCGTAGGCGACACGGTGGGAGATCCCTTCAAGGACACTTCCGGACCTTCCATCAACATCCTCATCAAGCTTATGACCATAGTGGCAGTGGTATTCGCACCTCTGTTCGTGTCCATAGGCGGATTGATTTGATCACAGTCGATGACTATAAAGACCCGCGGCCGTAAAGCTGCGGGTTTTTTAGGAGGTGGAAAAGCGATAATGAAAAAAAGAAAAGATCGCCGATGGGGAGGAAAAAAAGAAAAGTACCGGAGCAAGGGAAACAGCAAAAGGAACAGGAAAAAACCTTACAGCGAGAAAGGAAAGAAGCCGGGGAGAAGCAGCAGGGACAAAATGACTGCAAGGGGGATATTGAAGAAGACCAAAGGCGGCTACGGATTCGTCACCATGGAAGCTAACGGTAAGGAGGTTTTCGTGCCGGCGAAAAAAATGGCGGGAGCCATGGACAGGGATCTTGTGGAAGTGGAGATACTGCCTTTCAGCGATCACAGGCCGTCAGCCTCTCCGGAGGCATATATCACGAAGGTCATAGATCGGAACACCACGGAAGTGGTGGGAAGGTTCGAATCCTACGGAAGCACAGGATATGTGATCCCGGAGAGCAGGAAAACGGGAGAGTCCGTACAGATAAAGGAAGGGCATGCAGGAGGAGCGGAAACCGGGGACAAGGTAGTGGCGCAGATAGTCAAATACCCCTCGGGGAAAAGGCCGGCCCAAGGCGAGGTGACCGAGATCATATCGAAGAAGGGGGATCCCTCAGGGGACATACGAGCCCTCATAAGGGCTTACGGCCTCAAAGAGGAGTTTCCCCGCAGAGTCAGGGAAGAGGCCGAAGCCGCAGGTGTGGCGGGCAAAGGCAAAAGCAGCATCAAGGGGAGAAGGGACCTGAGGGACGAGAACATAATAACCATAGACGGAGCAGATTCCAAGGACTTCGATGACGCCGTGAGCATAAAGAGGACTGCCAACGGTAATTTCGTGCTGGGAGTACACATAGCGGACGTGAGCCATTATGTGAAGCAAAACAGCAGATTGGATAAGGAGGCCCTGAACAGGGGGAACAGCGTTTATCTCGTGGACCAGGTGATACCTATGCTGCCGGAAAGGCTTTCCAACGGCATATGCTCTCTCAATCCGGGAGAGGACAGGCTGACTCTTTCCGTGGATATGGAGATAGACAAAAAGGGAAGGATACTTTCCCATGAGATATATGAATCGCTCATACGTTCAAAAGAGAGGATGACATATGACGATGTTTCCCGGATACTTGAAGAGCCGAGGAGATCCAGGGGGCTGATCAAAAGATACAGGAACATATACGATGACCTCAAAACCATGCATAAGCTGGCGCTCATACTGGAAAAGAGAAGGAAAGACGAGGGCAGCATAGATTTCGATCTGAGCGAGAGCCACATAACCCTGGATGAAAACGGCGTTCCGATAAGCATAATACCGGCAGAAAGACGATGTGCGAACAAGATGATAGAGGAATTCATGCTGGCAGCCAACAGGACGGTAGCCGAAGAATTCGTGGCGAAGAACATACCGTTCATATACAGGGTGCATGAAAGACCGGATCCGGACAAGATAAGGGAACTTTCCGTTTTTCTGGCCGGTATAGGGATGGATGCGAGGATAGATCCCGAGCATATACATCCCCACGACATCAGCCGGATACTGGAAAAGGTAAGAGGAAGACCTCACGAGAACGTAGTGAGGGAAGTGACTTTGCGGTGTATGCAAAAGGCGGTGTATCACACGGAATGCAAGGGGCATTTCGGACTTTCCATGAAATACTACTGCCATTTCACATCTCCCATAAGGAGGTATCCTGACCTGATGATACACAGGATAATAAAGGAATACATCCACGGGGGACTGGACAGGAACAAGAGAAAGTCTTTTGAGGCCCGGACGAAGGTGGCAGCGGCCCTGTCCTCCGACACCGAAAGGCAGGCCATAGAACTGGAACGGGAAGTGACCAAGATGATGATGTGCGAGTTCATGTCCCGTCATATAGGGGAAAGGTTCAAAGGTGTCGTCAGCGGGGTGACGGACTTTGGCGTGTTCGTCGAGCTGGAGAACACTGTGGAAGGTATGGTGGCCGTAGAGGATCTTGCCGGGGACTATGTATATGAACCGCGAAAACACAGGCTCAAGGACGCTTATTCAAAGAAGACCATCACTTTGGGCGATGAGGTGGATGTGAAGGTGATACGGGCCGACAAGGAGTCGCGCCGTATAGATTTTATGATTTTGTAGTCCCTCTGTTGGGATTCCAGAACGACGGGAACAGCATGACGATCACAGTGAGGAGTTCCAGCCTGCCGCTTATCATCATGAAACAGGCGTATAATTTGAGCCCTTCGCTGAGGAAGGCGTAGTCGCCTGAAGCGATCTCGGGACACGCCCCTATGCCGGTGTTGGACATGAGGGAAGCGGAGGTCCAAAAGGCAGTCTCCAGACTCATATCCTGGATGGAGAACACCAGACAGGATATGAGGAACATTACGAAATACAATATCACGAAAGCGGATATGGATGCCGCCATATGGGCGGACACCACTTCTCCCCCTACTTTTACGGCTTTCAGCGCACGGGGGTGCAGTCTCAGATAGAATCCTCTTAGTATCAGTTTGAATACTACCACTACGCGGATCACTTTTATGGTACCTGAAGTGGAGCATGTACATCCGCCGATGAACAGCAGCACCATGAACAGAGTGGTGCAGAAAGGGGGCCATAGATAGAATTCGTCAGTGGCATATCCTGTTGTAGTAAGGAATGATACGGTCTGGAAAAACCCGTGACGGAGGCTTTCCCCAAAGGTGTCGTAGAATTCGGAAAGATAAAGTCCCAAAGTGGTGGCTATGACGGCTACGGCCAGTATGCACAGGAATATCTTGAATTCCACAGCTTTCTTCAGTTCCCTGAAATCACGTCTGAGTATGTAGAAATATATGACGAAGTTGGCCGCTGCCAGTACGGAATACACAGACACTACTATCTCGACATAGAGGCTGTCATAGTGGCTTATACCCGCGGAGTCGAGCAAAAGCCCCGATGTGCTCACGCTGCCCAAAGTGTTTATGAGCGCCTCGAACATCCCCATATCGCTGAATGACAGCAATATGAATTCCGTTATAGTCAAAGTGAAATACATTATGTAAAGGAGCTTGGTCAGATCCTGTATCCTGGGAGCCACCTTTACCAGAGAGAGACCGGGCATCTCCGCCATGGATATCTTCTGGCTGTTTATGCCGAATGAAGGCAGTACGGTGATGACGAAGAACAAGATACCGAGTCCGCCCAACCAGTGAGTCACTGCTTTCCATAAAAGCAGACTGTCAGGCATGGTCATCTCGCTGGTGACAGTGGCGCCAGTGGTGGTGTACCCTGCCACTGACTCAAAGAGAGCGTCGATATATGAAGGCGCATATCCCGACAGCATGAAGGGCAGGGAGCCGAAGACGGAACAGACCACCCATGTGGATATGACTATGAGGAAACCGTCCCTGGTAGTGGGTGTATGGGAGGAAGGGCTCATAGGTTTGAATGCGAAAAAACCGACAAAGAAAGAGCATACGAAGGATAGGAAAAAGGCCTTTGTGCACATATCCTCATTGCTGTATATGGACAACAGCAAAGAGGGGATCATGGCGATCCCGTTGATCATCAATATTATTCCCGTTATTTTGCAAAGGGTCTTGAACGTAAAATTCATGATCACATCAAGGCAATGGCGTTATCATAAGTCATCCACCGTATATCTTTTGCCTTTCCATCCTCCTTTCCGATATGACAGCATATCTGTTTTTCTTCATGTGTTTTTCCTTATCCCGATCCTTCCGTTTTCCTCCGGTCAGCCTTCACGCCAGAACCTTGGGGAGAATATCATAAGAAGGGGGAAAAGCTCAAGCCTGCCGCAAAGCATGGTAAAAGCCAGGACTATCTTTATGGGATCGGAAAATCCCGAAAAATTGCTCATGGGTCCCACTTCACCAAAGCCCGGGCCTACATTCCCCAGACATGTGGCGGTGGCGCTGAAAGTAGTCACCATATCCTTCCCGTCCATAGCCACTATCATAGAGATGATGAAAAACAAAACTATGTAAAGGAATATGAAGCTGATAGTATTTTGAGCAACAGACATCTCCACCTGCCGCCCGTTTATTTTCAAGTTCACCATAGCGTTGGGATGGAGCAGTCTTGAAATGTGGCGCTTCGTGATCTTTCCCACTATCAAGGCCCTTACGGCTTTGATGCCTCCTGCAGTGGAAGATGCACAACCTCCCAGGAACAACAGGCAGAACAGTATGAGCAGGCAGAAGGATGGCCAAAGAGCAAAATCCGTAGTGGCGAACCCTGTCGTAGTCATGATCGATGCGACCTGGAAAGTCGCTTTGCTCAGTCCGTCGGCAAAACTCGTGAACCTATCCGTAAGGAGCATATAGGCTGTAATGAGCAGACTGCATACCAGGAACACTTTTAGGTAGAACAGCAGCTCTTCGTCTTTTACCGCAGCTTTGAATTCCTTTCTGACAAGCAGGAAATAGAGTCCGAAATTCACGCCGGAAAGTAACATGAACACAGTGACGACAGTGTCAACATAATAGCTGTCAAAGTGCATGAGGCTGTCGTTATAGCATGAAAACCCGCCGGTGCCTACTGTGGCAAAGGTGTGGGTCATGGAATCGAAGGGGCTCATGGCCGGCAGTAACAAGACAAACTCAAGGATCGTCAGGATGATATATGTGCCGTAAAGGACTTTCGCAGTGTCTGATATCCTGGGAAGCAGTTTGCTCAGAGAAGGGCCGGGGGATTCAGCTTTTATGATGTTCTGCATATTGCTCCCCATGCCTTTGAAGAGGGCCGTGGCAAGGAGCAGTACGCCCATACCGCCCATCCAGTGTGTCAGGGAACGCCAGAAAAGGATGGAGCGAGGCAGTATCTCCACATCTGTAAAGATGGATGAGCCGGTGGTGCTGAATCCGGAGCAGATCTCAAAGAAGGCGTCGGCAAATGAAGAGGTGCAGCCGCACAGCAGCAGCGGGAAGGCCCCTGTAACAGAGACGAAGATCCAGGAAAAGGCTGTTATTATAAAACCATCCTTCAAGGTTATATCAGCTTTTGGCCTCCCGTTGAGGAGTGTGATGACACCGGAGGCGGCCAATAAAACAAGTGCCAAAAGGGAAAATGCCTTCAGGCACGGAGTCTCCCCGTAGAAAGCCGCCACAAGGGCGCATATTATGAACGCTATGGACATTATAAGGGAAAGCGCGCCGGCGGTCCTTATCCAGATCTTAGGATGTATCATCTCATATGCTCCCGTTAACCCAAAAACCTTTCTTTGTTTTTCAACATTTTTTCCAAAGTGGGCATCTCAGAGAGGAGGACCAGCATGGTCACACGGTCATCTTCTTTGATCTCGGTGGCACCGGTGGGGATGATGACATCGAGGCCTCTGTGTATGGCTGCGATCATTACGCCTTTAGGAAGTTTGAGTTCCGATATGCGGGTATTCGCAAAGAACATGTCTTCATCGACGAGGACCTCCAAAAGCTCCGCCTGACCCTGGATGAGCTGTGAAGAAAGTATCCTGCGGCTCCCTTGGATGATGCGGAGTATATTGCTGGTAGTGATATCCAGAGGATTCAGCACCATGTCCACACCCATGTCGGAGACCATGTTGAGATATATGTCTCTGCTGACCTTGGCGATGACATCTTCTATATCCCTGTGCTTGGCCATAAGAGCGAGGAGAAGGTTGTCCTCGTCGTATCCGGTGGCGGTGACGAAGGCGTCCATACTGTCTATGTTCTCCTCCTCAAGGAGAGTCTGGTCAGTACCGTCGCCGTTGAGGACTATGACGTCATCCAGGAATTCCGTAAGGTAATAACATCTTTCCCGGTCACGTTCTACGATCTTTACAAGTATGCCGAACTCTGAAAGTTTTTTTGCCAGATAAAGCCCCGTCTTTCCTCCGCCTATTATCATGACCTTTTGCAGATCCGTATATTTGCCTTTCTCATGTACTTTTTTGCTCAATGCGGCTACAGAATTTTTTTCACCGATCATATAGAGGATGTCATCCTCCGATATGACGGTGTTTGAGTCAGGTATGGTCAACTTCCCGTTGTGGGAAACGGCCAGGAGGAGCATCCCCGGCATGATAGACGGTATATCGGAAGTGCCTTTCCCGATGAGAGCAGGGACTTTTTTCGAATAAAATTCCAAAAATGATACTTTGCCTACTGAAAATATGCCGTTGCTCAAAGTGTATTTTTCCACCAGATACTTGTATATTTCCGTCGTTATGGCAAAATCAGGGTTGACCAGATAGTCTATGGACATAGTGTCTCTTATGAAGTCCATCTGCTGCATGTGCTCAGGATCCCTGACCCTGGCAATGACTCTGGAACACCCGAGTTTTTTCGCAAAGGACGCTATGACTATATTCTGCTCATCGCTGTCTGTAGCAGTCAGCAGATAATCATAGGAACTTATATGTATGTCCTTCAAAGTGGAGATCTGTTTGCCGTTATCGCAAACGGCCATGACGTCCATGTGAGAAGAAAGAGAGCTGATAACATCCTCATCACTGTCTATCACAGTTATGGAATGGTCTCCGCTCAAGAGTGCATTTATTACTTTCAGGCCCAGTTTGCCGGCGCCTACGACTGCGATCTTCATTTCGTTCCATACCTCTTATCCACATTGTCTTACACATATATGCCATAACGCCGCCCCATGTCCTTTGACAGGCCCCTGTGGGGCGGGACGACGGCGATATGGATATGACTAAAGTGTATTCTATCACTATTGTAAAAGATTTCAACTGTTTAGCGTAAAAAAGGAAGCTGTACTGCGGCGCCCGGAAGAGCAGGGCCGGTAAAATAAAGGGCTTTCAGCCATTGAAGGAAAGGGTGTGGTATATTACAATGTAATCTGCAGACGGACATGGATCCGTAAGGACAGTATGAAAGGAAAGGAAAGATGAAAATAAAAAGGCTTGCGGGAGGAACCATAAGGAGCAACGGGTATATAATATATCAAAAAGAAGGCGGATCCTGCTATATAATAGATCCCGGATACCGGTATAAGAGCTACGTCAGGTTCATCGAAGAGAATGGCCTCAGGCCTGCAGGCATCATCCTGACTCATTCCCATTACGATCATGTGGGAGCGGTGGAAAACATCAGGAAAGAGTTCCAGTGTGACGTTTTCATAGAAGTCCATGAGATGGATATGTACGGAAAGGAAGCAACGCCCATATACGATGGTGACGTGTTCGATCTCGAGGGGGAAAAACTCACTGTGGTAAGGACTCCGGGCCACAGCCCGGGAAGCATCTGCCTCGTATCGCAAAAGGGCGATGTGGCTTTCACGGGAGATACCGTTTTCAACGTGGACCTGGGAAGGAGCGACCTTTTTGGAGGCAGTGAGGAGGATATGGAGAAAACCATAAGGGAGATCGTGGACAGATGGCCCGATCACCTGGAGATATACCCGGGGCACGGAGACAACTGCTCCATGAAATATGTCCGCAGTGTCAATGAAGAATTCAACGATATAGTCAGTGGAAAAGGAAGGATGACGATATGACCATAAAGTTAGTGGCCCTGGATCTTGACGGGACTACACTGGACAGGGAAAGCAGGCTCAGCAGGGAGAACAGAGATGCTCTCAACAGGGCGATGGACATGGGAGTGCATATAGTCATAGCCACAGGCCGGTGCCTTGATGCACTGCCTAAAGAGGTGCGGGATTTTGACGGCATCAGATACGCAGTGACGTCCAACGGCGCCCATATATATGATCTTCGGGAGAAAAAAACGGTGTACCGGAATTGTATAGACCCCTCTACAGTGGAAGAGGCCATGGAGATACTGGGAGATTCAGAATACATGGTAGAGGTTTTCGTTGATGGCAGAGCATATATGGAAAAACGATGTTATGAAAATGTAATAAGCAGTACATCGAAAGTATCCAGGACAAGGGATTATGTCCTGGCTACGAGGAATCCCATAGAAGGACTTAAGGCATTCGCTCTGGCTCATGGACATGAAGTGGAAAACATAAATATTTTTTTTGAGGATGAGCCATCGCGGCAGGCCATGAAGCCTGTGCTCGAAAGGATAAAGAACGCCACCATAACGACTTCCCTCAAGAACAACCTGGAGATAGGCGGGAAGACCACGGGGAAGGGGAAGGCTATCCTGGCTCTCTGTGAGATCCTGAGAATAAAAAAGGAAGAGATACTGGCGTGCGGCGACAGTCCCAACGACAACGATATGCTCTTGATAGCGGGCATACCTGTGGCCGTGGCCAATGCAGAAGACAGTGTGAAGGAGAACGCTGTGTATATCGCTCCGGAAAACTATCGGTCCGGTGTGGCGAAGGCAGTGGAAAAGTTCGTGCTGGATGTATAGATATATAAGAGGAAGATCGGGAAAGGAGCC
>CASDUO010000019.1 GCA_949284065.1 uncultured Bacillota bacterium | reverse complement strand
TTAAACGCACTTTTGCAGGAGTTAATGCACGTAAATCCGGGGTGATTTTCCAGTGCTGCATTTAGAATTGCAAACGCACATTTACTTCTTCAAATAACCTTTAACCCATTTTTTGAGTATAAATGAGTATAAGAAAGTAGAAAAAAGTAGAATTGAAAAAGCCTCTACTTGTTGAAATTTCAACGGTAGGGGCTTGAATTTGGTTGCGGGGACAGGATTTGAACCTGCGACCTCCGGGTTATGAGCCCGACGAGCTACCAGCTGCTCCACCCCGCGTCGATATACTATTGGTGCCGGAGACCGGGGTCGAACCGGTACGGGTATAAATACCCACGGGATTTTAAGTCCCGGGCGTCTGCCAATTCCGCCACTCCGGCTTACTTTGTCCACCGGTCAAATATGGGGCTTGCGCCCCATATCCGGTCATTCTGGCTCCAAGGGTGGGGCTCGAACCCACAACCTATCGGTTAACAGCCGATTGCTCTGCCATTGAGCTACCTTGGAACGACTAAGGCCTTCCAGTCGGCACAAGTGAAATTATAACTCAAATACGGTCTCTCGTCAATGTTATTTTCCTGCTTTTATATATCATGCAGAATAAAATTCTAAATCCCCTTCCAAAGGGATACGGATCCCGTACCGTAGAAACGTTCTATATCATCTCCATGCTGATACGAAGGATCAATGTTTACGATCCAGCCTCTTTATATTCCGCTTTTTAGGCGTTTCCTGCTCTTCTTTTTTATCATCTCCCTTGATGATCTTCTCTTTGACCTTATCCTCCCGCAGTTTATCTGCAGCGAATTTGGCTTCTCTGGCCTCTTCTTCCCGTTTGAGCCTCTCTTCCTCCTTCACCCTGGCTGCCCTGTCTTCCTCTATCTGCTGTTGGATCATCTCTATTTTCTGGCGAAACTTTTTCGCATTTTCCTTATCACCGGATTCTTCATATATCCTGAGCAGTTCCTGCATGGTCTCTATGTGAGATCCGTTTCTCTGAAGGACATTCTTGAACCTTGCGACAGCCTCTGCCTTGTTGCCCGTCTCAAGATATGCAATGCCTGTATAGTAATGGAGCGGCCACCAGTCATTGAACCTGCTGTCAAGATACGGTTCAAGAACAGCCAGAGCTTCTTCATTTTTTCCGGCCAGGACCAGATTGCATCCCTCTTCTATCTCTATAGGTTCTTTTATCTGCTCCAATCTTTTGCGTATCTCCCTCCTGTCTTTCCCGTTTCTGGTGAATTTGAGGAACCATCGCCACGCAGCAGCCGTCTTTGCATAAAGTCCCATATTCAAATAGGCGTACCCGAGGTAATAATATCCTTGAGCGAATCTGGGATGGGTTTCCGTCACGAGCTCAAAATAATCGAGAGCCTCAGCTTTGAATCTGCCTACATATTCCTCATTGCTGCTTTCCAGATACATGGCCCTGCAGACACGGGCGTAGCTGTACATCCCGTGGAGATAATCCGGTCTCACACAGAGGCACGCCCTGAAGTGGACACAGGCATCGTCATATTCCTCCTCCTCGGCGGCGTCTCGTCCTTTTCTGAGCATCCCCTCTGCTATTTTCAGATTGAATATCTTCAGTAGAAAATCCACATAATTGCCTGTATATTTGAAATGAGGATCGCAACCCATGACCCATGCCATATTCTCCGCCAGGTCTCTGGGATCTAATCCGTTACCGCCGTTGAAATTCTTGAGATCCGCCTTCCTCAAAGGCACCGGGACTCCCTTCATTATATCCGTAGTCTTCGTCCTTGCCATATATTCATCGGAGAATTCCACGAAAACGAATCTGCTCAGGTACTTTCTGAAATATCTTCCGATCCTGTCAGGTCTCAGTTTTATATCTGATTCTTCCGGAGGTCTTATAACGGTCCTTGTTATGCCCATGGACTGCGCAAAGGTGAGTTTGCCCCCGCTGTTTTCCTCATTTTCCTCTACAGGTTCTGCCTCGATCTCTGCAATATCATCGCTTTCGATGATATCCATGGATTCGTTTTCCGGTTCCTGTGTGTTTGATTTTTTATCCTTTATCATTCTCACTCTCCGTATTCCAAGCTTTCAAATCTTTCCTCATCTCAGCTCTCATATCATCATAACATCCTGAACCGCTCATCTTTCAACATGTCGTTATGTTCCATAGCTTGTCTCAGCTGTCCCATCATCATATCCTTGTCCCCGGGCAACGTCCCTCTGAGGGAGATATAGTTGGATGCGTGATTGCTCCTGAATATACATTCCTTGCTGACATCTATGTGCTTGAGCATGAGCATGGTCTCAGCCACTACCTCTTCAGGCGAAAGTATCTTGAACTTCCCCTTTCTCACATCATCCGTCAAGGGCGCTCCAGGTTCGAGCATAAGCGTCAGGAGCCCCACATATGACGGTTCCATCCTGCTTATCATCTCTCCGGTCTTTATGGCATGCTCCTCCCATAAAGGGGATCCTCCCAGACCGCTTATAAAAGTCACAGACGCAGCTATCCCCGCATCTTCTATCTTTCTCACAGCCTCGATCATCTCATCAGCCGTGGCGCCTTTCTCCACAGCCTCAAGGACGATATCGCTGCCGCTTTCCGCCCCTATATATATTATCCTGACCCCGGCATCCCTCAGCTTTTCCAGTTCCTCAGGGGTCTTGCGCAGCACATCCTGCGGTGAGCCGTATACATTGATCTGTTCACACTCAGGGAAATTTTTTCCTATATAGTCCAGTATCCTCATAAGCTTGTCCATAGACAGACAGAGAGCATCTCCGTCACACAGGAATATCCTGCGCACTGTCCTGTATCTTTTCCTCGCTTCCGCAAGATCCTCTATGACGTCGTCCATGTTCCTGACTCTGAACTTTTTGTCTTTGAACATACTGCAGAAGGTGCATCTGTTATGTGCACATCCTATGGTGACCTGTACCAGCAAGCTCCTTGCCTCGCTGGGCGGTCTGTATATATTCCCTTCGTATCTCATTACATCCTTTCCGGAGCCTTGATCCCCAAAAGACCCAATCCTGTTTTTATGCCTATCTTTGCTGCCATCACGACAGCCAGCTTGGCTGTTTTCTCATCTTCATCGTCCACCAGGACATGTTCGTTGTGATAGAACCTGTTAAACGCCTGGGCCATGTCTATGATATGCCTCGTCACCACGGAAGGTTCGTATTTTTCTGCAGCATCCTGTACCACATCAGGCATGCTGTACACCAGTTTCAAAAGCTCATAGACCGCATCATTGCTGATGTATCCCGTCTTTATATTATCTATATCTTTGGCTTTCTCCACCGCTTCCTTCCCGGCTTTACGGATGACGCTGGCTGCCCTTGCATGGGTGTACTGCACATAGGGACCTGTCTCCCCGTCAAAGTTCAGGACTTTGTCCCATGAGAACACATAATCCTTTATCCTGTTGTTCGAAAGTTCCTGGAAGATAACGGCTCCTATGCCTACATCCTTTGCTGTTTCGTCTACGTTTTCCGTGTTCACGTTCTTTTCCAGTATTATCTCTCTGGTCTTCTCCACTGCCCTGTTGAGCACATCTTCAAGGAATACGACTCTGCCCTCCCTCGTGGACATGGTCCCGTCTTCCAGGCTCACAAGACCAAAGGGTATGTGGACACAGTCGTGAGCCCATTCATATCCCATGAGTTCCAGTATCTTTATCCATTGCTGGAAGTGGAGGTTTTGCTGTGATGCGACTATATAAAGGTTTTTATAAAAATCGTAGGTCTCTTTTCTGTATACTGCCGCCGCGATATCTCTCGTTATATACAGGGTGGATCCGTCGGATTTGGTTATGAGGGCGGGACTCATGCCATACTCCTCCAGGTCTACTATCTGGGCACCTTCTGACTCCTTCAAAAGCCCTTTGTCCTCCAGCTCTTTTACGAACCTAGGCATCTTGTCCGAATAGAAACTTTCTCCTGCATAGGAATCGAATTCTATCCCGAGCATTTTATACACTCTCGTGAACTCTTTCAGGGACTCGTCTCTGAACCACTGCCAAAGCTTTGTTTCCTCCTCGGCTCCCTGTTCCAGTTTTGTAAAGGCATCCCGGGCCTCCTGGTCCAGTGAAGGGTCCTTTTCCGCTTCCTGGTGGAATTTCGTGTAATAGCCGAGCAAAGTTTTGATAGGCGCATTTTCCACGTCCTCTCTCTTTCCCCAGTGTCTGTAGGCACATATCATCTTGCCGAACTGAGTACCATAGTCTCCCAGATGATTTATCCTCACCATATCATAACCGAGAAAATCATATATCTTATATATGGCGTTCCCTATGACGGTGCTCCTTATATGGCCTATATGGAAAGGTTTTGCGATATTCGGGGATGAGTATTCCACTATGACCTTTTTCCCCTCGCCTATGTCGCTTCGGCCATATCCGTCTCCCTTGCGTATCACTTCGGAAAGAAGGTCACGTATGAACCCGTCCCTTGAAATGAACATGTTTACATAGGCGTTCACCGGCTCTACTTTTGCGAACACAGGCTCCTCTGATATCTTTTCCGCGATTTCCTTTGCGATGAGCGGCGGTGCTTTTCTCATGACTTTTGCCAGCTTAAAACAGGGGAAAGCGTAATCACCCATTTTGCTATCGCCTGGTATCTCGATCATTTCGGCGATCTCATTCTTTTCCATATCCGGCAGGACACCAGATATCACTTCCGTTATCTTCTCTTTGTAGTCAGCCATCTTTCCTCTCCCATCTGTATCCTTATTTGTTCTTCATTTTCACTACGGTCACACCGTCGCCACCTTCATCATATTTGCCACTCCTGAAACTGTCAACATTTTTATGTTTTCTGAGGATCTCATGTAATCCTTTCTTGAGTATGCCTTCGCCGCGGCCGTGTATGATGACCACTTCGGGAAGTCCTGCCATATACACGTCATCGAGATATTTTTCTACCTGATCCGCCGCGCTGTCCATGTTTTCTCCCCTGACATCTACGGAAGTCTTCACGGTCTGGGCCTTGACTTTATACATGCTGCCGTATTTGGCCTTGGACTTTTTTCTCATAGCGCCGTCAGGTATTATCATGAGGTCTTCCGCCTTGACCTTGACCTTCATCTGTCCCACTCTCACCATCATCTCGCCGTCATCATCAGGCAGGCTGAGTATCTCTCCGTTTTGTCCCAGGGTCAACACCTTCACCCGGTCTCCTGTCTTCACGTCTTCGATGCTGACCGGATTGTCGTTGACCTCCTTCATCACAGTTTCCTTATATCTGCCTGCAGCGTCTTTCACCCGCCTCCGGCTCCTTTCGAATCTCCTGTTCCTCTCTGACGATGATTCGATCTTGCTCAACTGTTTCAGCTCTTCCTTGATATCTGCCA
Source organism: uncultured Bacillota bacterium (assembly GCA_949284065.1). Taxonomy (GTDB): domain Bacteria; phylum Bacillota; class Clostridia; order Peptostreptococcales; family Anaerovoracaceae; genus CASDUO01. The sequence continues at coordinate 24,209 of CASDUO010000019.1, read as the reverse complement.
GGACCTTATCGGCCTCTGCCACCATATCGGCTGCTTCACGCCTGGCTTCTGAAAGGAGTCTTTCCTTCTCTTTGGCGAACTTTTCCCTTTCTCTGTCCAGTTTTTCCTTTTCTTTTTTCATAGCTATGTTCATAGCTATGGCCATGTCCCTTTCCTCTTCGGCAGCCTTCTTGTCTTTTTCTATGGCATTCAGCACTTCTTCGAATTCTATGTCACCGCTTTCCATGAGCCGGCCTGCCTTATCTATTATTCCGGGTCTCAATCCCAGCTTTTTCGCTATCTCAAAAGCGTTAGACTTTCCGGGTATCCCTATAGTGAGTCTGTAGGTAGGGCTCAATGTCTCGACGTTGAATTCCATGGAAGCGTTTTCGACTCCCTCTGTGGAAAGAGCATATTTTTTCAATTCCGTATAGTGAGTGGTAGCCATTACCTTCGCTCCCCTTTTGCCCAATTCCTCAAGGATAGCTATGGCAAGGGCCGCACCTTCCGCAGGGTCTGTGCCCGCTCCCAGTTCATCCAGCAGTATCAGGGATCCGGGTCCCGCATCAGCTACTATATCAACTATGTTTTTCATGTGAGACGAAAATGTGGAAAGGCTCTGTTCTATGCTCTGCTCATCACCTATGTCCGCATATATATCTGTGAACACCGGCAGCCTGCTGGTAGACGCAGCGGGTATATGGAGTCCTGTCTGCGCCATCATAGCAAGAAGCCCTGCCGTTTTCAATGTAACGGTCTTCCCTCCCGTATTGGGGCCCGTCACTATGAGCGTGCTGTATCTTTCTCCTATGGAAAAGCTTATGGGTACGACTTTTTCCCTGTCTATGAGCGGATGTCTGGCCTCTTTCAGCTCCATCACGCCTTCCCGGGAAATGACAGGCCTTTCTCCTTCCATCTGAAGGGCCAGACTCCCCTTGGCATTGATGAGGTCCAGCCTCACTAAAAGTTCCTGATTATTTTTGAGCCTGTCGCCCAGCACGCTTATTTCCTCGGAAAATCCCTGTAGTATCCTGGTTATCTCAGCCTGCTCCTCCACTGCCAGTTCTTTCAGCCTGTTGTTGAGATCCACCACTGCCTGAGGCTCTATGAACAAAGTCTGACCGCTGCCGCTCTGATCGTGTATCATGCCGGGGAACTTGGCCTTGTGTTCAGCCTTTACGGGTATGACATACCTGCCGTCCCTGATGGTCACTATGGCATCCTGAAGAGCACTGTGATTCTCCCGGGAGCTTATTATCCTGTCTATCTTTACTCTGATGGCTTCATTGCACCGCACGATCTCGCGCCTTATGGACCTGAGCTCCGGGCTGGCATTGTCATCCATTTCCGTATCAGATAATATGGCCTTCTGTATGCTTTCCCTCACTGACGGGAAAAGCTCCAGCACGCTACAGATGGAAATGAGCATAGGGAGGGGAGGCAGGTCCCCTTTCAGGTATGCCACCGCATTTTCCGCTATTCTCATGTTGTACGCTATCCTGAGGAGCTGCTCCATGGACAGTATCCCGCCCTTTTGAGCCAACGAAATGCTGTCTGCGATATCATAAAAATTACCCAAAGGCAGCGATCCTTTGTTTATCATCAAGGTCACTGCCTCTTGGGTCTCATCCAGTCCTTCGTTTATGAGTCTTTCATCTGTCATCGGCACCAGTTCCATTATGACTTTTCTCGTCATTGCGGAACCGGCCTTTTCCGCCAGAAATCCCAGTATCTTGTTGTATTCTAAAACATTTATTACTCTGTGATTCATCTATTACTGCTGTATGGGGTATTACCTGTCGCTTCTCTTTTTTCCCCTTTCATTTTTTCTATCCTGCTTTTCAGCTGTATATTCTCCATTTGCAGATCGAAATATGCACTCTCCAGTTCTTTGTACTTTTCCTCTGCCTCCCTCGCCTGTGTCTGGACCGCTTCATTCGCCTTCATATCCATAAGGCTTTCCTTCCTAAGCAGATCTTCTATCTCCCTCTCCTTTCCGGAAAGCTGGGTCATGAGTTCTTCCTTCTGCTGCCTTATGCCTTCCATCTCCCGAAGGGATTTCTCTCTATACTCTCTGTATCCGTTCTTAGCCTCTTCCCAAAGCTGCACGTAGTGTTTGTTGTCAGAACTCATCTGCTTGAGCTGTTCATCCTTAGCGTCCAGTTCCTGCAAAAGAGAAAAGTATTCATCGGCGATATTGACCGCTCCCAACACGGCTATGCCCATTGAAGGACCTTTGTACACCTCTTCGATCTCCTTCATTTTGCCGTTTACATGGGCTGCCACCTTGATTATGTGCTCCTTGGATTTGTCACCAACTATGGTGTATTCCTGATTCAAGATCACCACATCAACTTTGTTCTTTTCCATCGTTCCACCTCCGCGGCCGGCGTTCCGGATACGCTATATATCCCTCAGGATCGCTCCGGTCTCCTTTTCCAAACTATCCAAAACTTTCTGATGTACTGCAGATGTTTCCTCATCTGTAAGAGTCTTTTCAGGATCCCTGTATCTGAGAGCAAAGGCAACTGATTTCTTACCCTCAGGTACCTGTTCCCCTCTGTATATATCGAAAAGCTCGACATTTTCAAGTATCTTTCCGCCGTTTTTCAATATGATGTCCCTGAGCCGGCCTACAGGTATATCGTCATCAACCACCAGAGCTATATCCCTCGGCATGGCCGGATATTTCGGAAGGGGTTTATATGCGATCTGCTCCTCTCCCATATCTACCAGCGCGTCGAAAAAGAATTCCGCCCCGTAACATTTGGCATTGAGTCCATATGTTTCCGCAACGTCAGGATGTATCTCGCCCATGATGGCGATCTCCCTGTCTCCGGCGACTACTCTTGCGCACCTTCCCGGATGGTATGTTCCGTATCCCTCTTCCGGTATGAATCCTACGTCTTTCCTTACGCCCATGTTGTCGAGAAGTTCCTCTATCATTCCCTTCAGGGTGAAAAAGTCTATATCCTTCCCATACATGCCTATGGAAAGACCGGTGCTCTCCTCAGGGAGTGCCTCATCATCTGTCAGATCCCGCATGAACGTGCTCCCGATCTCAAAAGCCATAGCCTCGTCGATATTCCTTGCCTGGTTCCTTGCAAGCGTCTCAAGCATGCCGGGCATCAGCAAAGTCCTCATCACCGAATTCTCCTCACCTAAGGGATTGATGAGCTTCACGAAGGCCCTTTCCCACGCATCCTCATCTATCCTGACTTTGTCCACATCGAGAGGACTGACAAAGGAGTATGTTTCTATTTCATTGGCTCCCATGGCACAGAGGACGTTCCTCGCCTTTCTGCGACAGGCTTCTATTTTGCTCATGGCGGCTCTGCTGCTGTCCTTGGGAAGAGTGGTAGGCAGTCTGTCATAGCCGTATATCCTGGCTACTTCCTCGATACAGTCCTCCTCTATCCTCATATCCATACGTACCGTAGGCGGCGTGACTTTGAGCACGTCTCCTTCCCGGACCACGTCCATCTCCAGCCTGTGGAATATTTTTTCCATTTCGTCTCCGGATATTTCCGTGCCTAAGACGCCGTTTATCCTGCTCACCCTCGCATCTATCGTCACAGGTCTTACCGGTTCGGGGTATACATCCACTTCACCCTTAACCACTTTTCCGGCGCCCAAGATCTCGCAGAGCCTGCACACTCTGTCCGCAGCCGCTTTACACAGTTCGGGGTCTATCCCCTTCTCGAACCTGGAAGATGCCTCTGTCCTGAGACCAAGGGCTTTTGATGTCTTCCTGACACTGGGTCCCGAAAAGTTTGCCGACTCCACCAGTATAGTGGTCGTATCTTCTTCGATCTCAGAGTTCATCCCGCCCATGACTCCCGCTATGGCTACACCTTTTTTACCGTCTTTGATAAGCAGCATATCCCCGGTCAGGGTCCTTTCCGTTCCGTCCAGAGTGGTGAACTTTTCTCCGTCCTGTGCTCTTTCGACCACTATCCTGCTGTCCTCGATCTGTCTTATGTCGAATGCGTGTATGGGCTGTCCATACTCCAGCATGACGAAATTCGTGATGTCCACTATGTTGTTTATGGGCCTCATGCCGGCCTCCATAAGTCTTTTCTGCATCCACCAGGGCGACTGCTTTATGACCACGTCTTCGACTATCCTTGCCGTATACCTTTTGCACACATCAGGGTCTTTGATCTCCACGGAAATATAGTCTCCCGCATCTTTACCTGCTGCGTTTTCACAATCAGTATCGGGATATGTGAGTACTGTATCGAATGTGGCCGCCGCTTCTCTTGCCATACCTACCATGCTCAGACAATCAGGCCTGTTGGGGGTTATTTCAAAATCCACTATGGCATTCCCCTTTATACCCATGGCTTCCTCTATGGGCGTCCCTATCTCAAGATCGTCAGGCAGGATCCATATCCCTTCTCTGTGGGCTACGGGTACCACCTTGTCATCGAATCCCAGCTCTCCGCATGAACATATCATCCCCTGGGATTCTATCCCCCTGAGTTTGCTTTTTTTGATCTTCTCTCCTCCCTCGTGTTTGGGCTGTCCGTGGAAAGGTCCGGGGATCCGGCCACCGTGCAGCGCCACGGGCACCAACATGCCTTCTTCCACATTGGGCGCGCCGCAAACTATCTGTAAGAGTTCCTCCTCTCCTACATCTACTTTGCAAACACTGAGTTTATCCGCGTCAGGATGTCTTTCTCTTTTGACGACTTTGCCCACCAGGACCTTATCATAGTCTTCACCTATCACCTGGCAAGTCTCTATATTGGAACCTGACATGATCATCTTTTCGCAAAATCCATCTATGTCCGTCCCCTCATCCAATTCAACATAATCCTTCAACCATTCTACAGGTACTAACATTGGGTCCTCCTATTTGAATTGCTGTATGAAACGCATATCGTTCTCATAGAACAGCCTTATATCATCTATTCCGTACTTCAGCATAGCTACTCTTTCTATGCCCATCCCAAAGGCAAAGCCCGTATATTTTTCCGTGTCTATGTCGCCTACCTCGAGAACTTTGGGGTGGACCATGCCGCATCCCAGGATCTCTATCCAGCCGCTGCCCTTACATATCCTGCAGCCCTTTCCGCCGCACTTGAAACACAAAACATCCATTTCGGCACTGGGCTCAGTGAACGGAAAATGATGCGGTCTGAATTTTGTCCGCGTATCGCTCCCAAAATATTCTTTTGCCATACTGTCAAGAGTGCCTTTCAGATCCGCCATGGTTATTCCCTGATCCACTATTATGCCCTCTATCTGGTGGAACATGGGGGAATGAGTAGCATCAGGCGTATCGCACCTGAAGCACCTTCCCGGAGATATGACCTTTATGGGCGGTTCCTGTGCCAAAAGGGTCCTTATCTGGACAGACGACGTATGAGGCCGCAGCACCATGTTCTCTGTGATGTAGAAAGTATCGGTCTTGTCTCTGGACGGATGATCTTCCGGTGAGTTCAGAGCATCGAATGCGTTGAAGACCGACTCCACCTGAGGTCCCTCGGCTATCGAATATCCCATGGACTGGAATATGTCGGAGATCTCCTCTATGGTCCTTTCGATGGGGTGTTTGACTCCGATCTTGAATTTTTTCCCGGGCTCCGTCACATCGACCTTTTCCGCCGCCAGGGTCATTTTCTTTTTGAGCTCCTTCATCTCCTCTATTTTGGATCCTATGAGCTCTTCCACTTCGTTCCGAGCCTGATTGGCGGCCTTGCCCAGTATCTTCCTCTCTTCGGGAGAAAGAGAGCCCATGCTCTTCAATATAGACGTTATCTTCCCTTTTTTTCCCAAAAAGGCTACCCTGAGTTCTTCCGCATCTGTCAGCGAAGATGCCCGCTCTATTTTTTCCTTTGCTTCTTCCAGTATGGCTTTGATTTTTGCTTCCATGACCTTCCTCTCTTTTATCTACGTTCGTCCTGTTTATACATAAGAATGGCTGCAGCTACAGCTGCATTGAGAGATTCGACCTTTCCGCTCATGGGTATCTTCACTGTCATGTGAGCCCCCTGTATAAAGCAGTCATCCGGTCCGTTCCCCTCGTTGCCTATGATTATAGCCGTATCGTCCTTTGGCAGACTGTCTGTTTCTTCACCTTTTACATGGGAAAGTATTATGGTTTTGCCTGCATCTTTCAAAAGATCCAGCGTTTCTTCCGGATCTCCCGTACATACCATGGGGATCCTCAACACCGATCCTGCCGCCGCTCTGACAGCTTTGGGCGAAAAAGGATCTCCCGTTCCCTTTACCCATGCGACGCCGTCCAATCCGGCTGCCTCTGCAGTCCTGATCACTGTGCCTATATTCCCCGGGTCCTGGAGCCTGTCAAGGACTATCACTCTTTTGTCCTTTCCCAAAACGTGCTCTTTGCTGTATTCCGGTTTTACGACGGTGGCCAATATGCCGCGGCTGTTTTCAGTGTCTGACAGTTTGTCAAAAAGCCCCGGGGCCAGAGTGAGTACCCTTGTCGACACCTCTTCTCTCGGCAGCCATCCGCTGTAACCCTCTCTCAAAAATACGGTGTCCGCCATATTCGCTTCCAGGGCTTCCTCTACCAGATTGGGGCCTTCTGCAACGAAAAGTCCTTCCCTGTCCCTGTATTTTTTCAGAGCGAGGCTCTTCGCTTTCTTATACTGCTTGTTTTCAGCAGAACTTATTGCAGTCATATCTCCAAAAATTCCAAAGCCGGCCTGGTGCCGGCTTTTATTCCATATAGTGGCACCCTTGCTTCTCTATTTCAAGAATGAGGGGATGTCGAACTTAGAGGGAGGCGTGTCCTTGTCAAGCTTTTTGAGAGCATCTCCTATCTTCGATCTGCTCGTTCCGCCTTCGCTCCCTTCCTCTTGCTCCTCGTCGGAAGATCCCCTGTTCTCGGGAGTTCCCGAATAGTTCGAAGGTTTGTTTTCGAATCCGGTAGCTATGACCGTTATGCTCATCATATCCTGCATCTCTTCCTTTACGGCAGCGCCGAATATGATTATGGCATCGGAGTCTGCAACTGCCTGTATCTGTTGTGCAGCCTCGTTCACATCCATCATGCCCATATCATATCCGCCAGTGATGTTGAGGAGTATCGCCTTCGCTCCTGCCACAGTAGTCTCCAAAAGCGGGCTTTCCACAGCTGTTCTGATGGCATCTCCCACTTTGTTTTCTCCCGAGCCGGTACCGATGCCCATGTGAGCGACGCCTCTGTCCCTCATAACTGTTTCTACATCGGCAAAGTCCAGGTTGATGAGCCCGTTTTCGCTTATCAGGTCAGTTATGCCCTGCACTCCCTGTCTGAGCACATTATCGGCGCTTTTGAAAGCATCTATGAGGGTGGTGTTCACTTCCGAGATTTGAAGGAGTTTGTCGTTGGGTATGACCACTAAAGAGTCTACATACTGCTTCAGATATGTTACGCCGCGTTCTGCATTGGCCGCCCTGTTCCTGCCCTCAAAAGAGAAAGGTCTGGTAACGACTCCCACAGTAAGTATCCCCATATCTTTGCCGACTTTGGCTATGACAGGCGCCGCTCCCGTGCCTGTGCCTCCGCCCATGCCGGCGGTCACGAAAACCATCTCATAGTCGGCCACCAGTCTGGCGACCTCTTCCATGCTTTCCTCCGCAGATCTCTGGCCTACCTCGGGATTCCCTCCCGATCCCAGCCCCTTGGTCAGTTTTTCACCTATCTGGAGCTTGTTCTCAGCTTTACATAAATTCAGGGCCTGTAGATCCGTGTTCACTCCGACAAAATCCACGCCCTTCACCTTGGCATCTATCATCCTGTTGACAGCGTTGCATCCTGCGCCGCCTACTCCCATGACCAGTATATTGGCCCTATCTTTTGCTTCTGTCTCGAATTGCAGCATAACTCACTTCTCCTCCCGGATAAAAATCGCTGTTTTACTGGGCTATTATATCAAAAAAAAACTATATTGTATAGCACAAGACTACTGGATCTCAGGGGAAAACGAACAATATTTCGTTCCGCTGACTATTATGGTGCCCTTGGTGACTTTTTTCTTGTAAAGGTCGTATATGACTTCCTGCAGATTGCCGTTCTCTATGTTCTTTATGACATCCTCGGCGCTGCCCTTACAGGAAAGATCCTCGTATATGTTCGCCACTATGGTGTTTTTCTTCAGATGGACCTCATAGAAATACAGATCTTCCTTTTCCGTAAGATCCAAAAGCTCCATGGTCCGGCCAAACACCTCTTTTTCCTTCACCTCCAGAGGCTCTCCCGGCGTCATGCTCTTTATGGTCATACCGTCTATCAATGTCAGCTCGGGCTGTCTGTCCTCTTTGGCCAGCACCACACCTTCTCTGTCTATGACCACATATTCTTCACCGTAAGGCACCGTTGCGCACTCTTTTCTTTCACGGACTTCTATCACCAAAGTATTCGGCAGGTCTCTCTTCACATCAACATCGGAAAAATACGGATCGGAAAGGAGTTTTTCCTCTGCATCCCCTGTGTTCTTTTTGAATATGTTCCCTCCTGTTTTGAGGCCCGACGCCTGTATTATCTCTTCTTGTGTATAGTAGGTGTTGCCCTCTGCCCGGATCTTATCCACATCAAAATAAGGAGAAAGGCCGAATGCCGTGGCCCCTGCCAATATTACCAGCAGCGCCAGCATGACCCACATCCTTATTTTTTTCCTTCGCTTTTTTTCCTCCCGCCTCTTTTTACTTGGTCTCTTTTCCGTATATCTTTCGTTTTCCATATTCGTTGTCGGATACTGTTGTGTAGTATATTATATCCGCCGCATCTTTCGGTGCGCATCCGGCACTCTTCGCAGCCATTTCATCCAGGGCCTCTCTGTCGTTTTTCAGCCTGTCTATCTCCTCAAAGAGCCTCTCACCTGTAAGATCGCTTTCTTTCAGTAGCACCGCTCCTCCTTTATCGGATACGGCCTTGGCATTGAAAGTCTGATGGTCTCCCGTCACATTGGGAGAAGGTATCAGTATGGACGCTTTCCCGCACACGGTTATTTCCGAGACAGCCATGGCTCCGCTCCTTGCAACTACCAGATCCGCTGCAGATGTATACGTCTCCATGGGATCCAGATATTCGATGATGTGTATATTATCCTCGGGTACTATCCCCGCCTGTTCAAGATCTGCGGCTACCTTATCTTTGTATACCGCTCCTGTGCCGAAGAATATCGTGACGTCTCGGGCGCCGTTATACCTTTTTATGACTTCTATCATGGCCCGGTTTATCCTTTCCGCGCCGCGGCTCCCTCCGTAAGCCAGAAGTACGAACCGATCCTCCGGTATCTCCAGATGTTTTCTCGAATCCTCTCTGTTGCCGTCAAAGAACACTCCCCTTACAGGATTGCCAGTGACTACGTGCTTGTCCGGATACTTGAAATATGCCCCGGCTTCCTCGAAACCCAAAAACACCTTGTTCACGTATTTCTCCAGAGCTTTGTTGGCCATGCCCGGAAAAGCGTTCTGCTCCTGTATGTAACATCGTATACCCTTTTCCGCCGCTTCTCTTATGACAGGGGCACATACATATCCGCCCGTTCCTATGACTATGTCAGGCTTGAAATCCTCTATTATCTTTTTTGCCTGTCTCGTCCCTTTCAGATAATCCCGCGCCACACCCAGGTTTTTCAGCAGGTTCTTTCTGTTGAAACCGCTTACCGTGACGAACCGTATGGGATATCCGTTAGCCGGCACGAGGTCCTTTTCAAGACCCCTGTCTGTGCCTACGAAAAGTATCTCGCACTGATCGCTTCGCTCAATGAATTTGTCCGCTATAGCGATAGCCGGGTAAACATGGCCGCCGGTCCCGCCTCCTGTCATTATGACTCTCATTTTATTTCCTTTCTGCAACCTGTGGCTGTCTTTTGTTGCGTCCAGCTTTCCTTCCGTTTTGCTTCGATATGTTCAACAGTATCCCCATAGATCCCATGAAGAGCAGCGTAGCGTTGCCTCCGTAACTGACGAAGGGGAGGATCACTCCCGTAGGCGGCATGGAAGAGGTCACTACCGCCACGTTCAACACCACCTGTATCGCAAGCATGGCGCTTATGCCTGCTGCCATGTACGTCCCGAATCTGTCCTTCGCATTTATGGCTATCCTTATACCGCGCCATACCATGACAGCATATACTGCCATGAGGATCAGTATGGCTATGAACCCCAACTCCTCGCCTATTACCGCCAGTATGAAATCGTTTTGAGGCTCCGGGAGATAAAGGGTCTTTTGCATGCTGTTCCCCAATCCCACTCCGAAGAGTCCTCCTGAACCTAAAGCCAGGAGAGATTGTATGACCTGATAGCTGTCTCCCAGCGGATCATCAAAGGGATGGAGGAAACTGGTGAACCTCTCCATTCGATAACTTGCGGAAAATATCAGGGCTCCTGCTCCTGCAACAGCTAAGGCCGCCAGTCCGATCATGTACTTTATATCCAGTCCGGCCACTATCATTATGACCAGTATTATGGCGACCACTGTTACCGCCGTGGACATGTTCGGCTGGAGCATTATGAGGCCTCCGCATATCCCGCACAAGGCCAGCAGGGGCAATACCCCTCTGAAAAAATCGTTGACTATCCTGTCGTTCTTACTCAAAAGCCAGGAAGTGAAGATTATCACGCTTATCTTGGCGACCTCTCCCGGCATTATCGTAAGGCTCCCGACCCCTATCCACCTCGTGGCATAGTTCCTCGTTATCCCCAAAGGAGTGAAAACCGCTGCCAGCAGCAATATGGATATTATCATTATGAACGGAGCCAGTTTTTTGAATATACGATAGTCGATCATGGAAAGTATTCCCATGAGTATCAGTCCCGCAAGGACCCATATCCCGTCCCTTATGAGATAGCTGTAAGGAGTCCCGCCTTCATCTATGGATGTGTATGAGCTGGCGCTGAATACCATTATCACTCCGAAAATGGAGATACCGAAAGTGAGTATAGCCAACACGAAATCGAATGAATCACTGTCTCTGCCTTCTCCTATACCGAGAATGCGATCCACTCCCTTAGGTCTTCTCTTCCAGCCTCCTTTTACGACCGGTCTTGTAAGGTCACCTTTCTGCTCCAAGTTTCTTCACACACTCCTTGAAATGTCTGCCTCGTTCTTCAAAGTTCTTATACATATCCCAGCTTGCACATGCAGGCGACAAAAGTACCGTATCACCTGCCCCGGCCTTTCTCGTAGCCTCGCGTACTGCTGATTCCATGTCCTCCACTATGAGAGTATCGGTAAAGCCCATCTTCTCCGCAGTGTTTTTTATCTTTACAGCCGTCTTGCCTATGAGCACGGCACAAATCACCTTGTTTTTGAATTCCTTTATGAGATCCTCGTAATCGGCACCTTTGTCATACCCGCCTGCTATCATTACGATCCTGCCGTCTATGGCATGTATGGCCTTTATAGCCGCATCGGTGTTGGTACCCTTCGAATCGTTCACATACCTTATACCCTCTGCACTGCCACAGTATTCAAGTCTGTGCTCCACACCGTTGAAACTCTTCAACGCCGCTGCTATCTTTTTTATGTCTATACCGGCACAGTAAGCCATCGCCGTTGCTGCCAGCGCGTTTTCCAGGTTGTGTTCGCCGGGTATCTTAAGATCTCCGGCAGCGCACACTATCTGCGGTTTCTTATCTTTTTCTCTTACGACTATGTTCCCGCCGTCTATGAACGCACCCCCGTCGAGTTCCTCTTTCCGGCTGAAAGGAAAGGCTTTTCCTTTCATACCCTTCAACATGGCTCGGCAGGCTTTGTCGTCGTAGTTTACCACCGCAAAGTCATCCTTCGTCTGGTTCTCGAATATCCTCGCCTTTACCTTGCCATATTCTCCCATGGTCTTATGTCTGTCCATGTGATCCGGAGTGAGGTTCAGCACACAGGCTACCTGTGGCCTGAATTTTTCTATAGTCTCCAGCTGGAAACTGCTCACTTCGGTGATCAGCCAGGTATCTTTTTCAGCCATAGCAGCCTTTGAAACCACAGGTATGCCTATATTCCCCACCACATGGTGATCCTTTCCCGCCTTGGCGAATATCTCTCCTGTCAGGGCAGTGGTGGTCGTCTTTCCGTTCGTTCCCGTTATGGCCGCAAACCTGCCCTGTGTCATCATGTACGCAAGTTCCAGTTCGCCTATTATCTTTGCGCCGTTTTTCCTGCACATGCCTATGAAAGGTGTATCCGGCGGCACTCCGGGGCTCAGCACCAGCATATGATACTTTTCCGTATCTCCGGGAACTGTCCCTAAAAACTCTTCTGCCAATTTACCGTCTATGTATTCCAAAACCTTAGGATTCATGTCCTCCCTGCTTTTCTGATCCTGCAGTGATATGACGGCACCTTCCTTCCTCAATGCCGATATGGCAGCCATTCCGGAGCTTCCCGCTCCCACCACCAAGACATTTTTCCCTCTTAAAGTATTATCTCCAGCCATAAAGTTTCTCCTTCATACAGTCGCTTCCTCGATCTATCGCCTCTATGCGAATATCAGAGTAAGTAAGCAGCAGATCAAGGTCAATGCCCAAAACATAGCCACGACCTTCGTCTCTTTCATGCCCCCTTCCTGGAAGTGATGATGGAGGGGCGTCATGCGGAACACTCTCTTCCCTTCTCCCTTTTCATCTTTTGTCGCCTTGAACACGGCCACCTGTATACATACGGAAAGGACTTCCAGCACATACACCATACCTGCAAGAGGCAACAGGAACTCGAGTCCCATAACCGCAGCCGTCATGGTGATGACTCCGCCCAGGGCCAGGGATCCCGTATCTCCCATGAATATCTTCGCGGGATATTTATTGAACACAAGGAATCCTGCACATGCACCGGCAGTGGCAAGAGCATAGCCTCCCGCAGTACCGTATCCAAGAGCCACGGCCGTTATGGCCAGTGTCACCGCCACTATCACCGTCGTACCGCCAGCCAATCCATCCAGCCCGTCTGTGAAATTGACTCCGTTGGTCATGGCTATTATGACGAACATTTCGAAGGGCACGAACAGCCATCCCATATCTATGTACTCGCCCCAGAAAGGTATATACACCTCTCCTCCCTTTATGCTGTATAGCCATATGGCAAGTCCTGCGGCAAACAGAAACTGCATCCCGAACTTCTGTATGACTGTCAGTCCTTCGTTCTGTTTTTTTATCACCTTGAGGTAGTCGTCCAGGAATCCCAGGATCCCGAATGCAATGAGTGCAGCTCCGATGATCAGGCTTTCTTTTGCAAACCCGCCGCCTATGCTTCCCGCCACGAGTATGGCGATTATGATCCCTATCCCTCCCATGGAAGGGGTGCCCGCTTTGCTCTGATGGGATTTCGGTCCTTCCTCTCTGATGTTTTGCCCCATCTGTTTTTTGTTCAGTATAGGTATGAGCACCCATGTCATGATGAGGCTCACCACGAATGCCAGCAGCAGTATACTGAGTATGATTACCAGATCCATTTTTGCGCTCCCTCTCTATGCTTCTAAATCACACCGCATTTTTCTTTTATCACGTCTATTATATCTTCCATCGCCATTCCCCTGGAGCCTTTTATCAACACTACATCACCGGGTCGTATGCAGTCTGTAATGCTTTCATACAGTGTCTCTTTGTCGGGAAAATGCGAGGCCTTTTTGCCCGCTCCCAAGGCGGTGTTCCTTGAAAGTTCTCCCACACATATCACTCTGTCTATACCGATGTCTTTCGCGAACTCTCCCATCTCCCTGTGATACTCCGGAGCCTTTTCCCCCAGCTCGAACATATCTCCGAGCACGGCCACCCTGCGGCTTCCTTTCGTTCCCGCTAAAACTTTCAAAGCCGCCCTGACCGAATCAGGGCTCGCATTATAAGCATCGTTTATCACTTTTATGCCGCCTGCATCTATGACCGCTCCGCGCTTTTCCGCAGGATTCATGTCTCTCAATGCCCGGGCTGCCTCTTCCATGGTGACTCCCATATACAACCCTGCAGCAGCGGCCAGAGCAGCATCCATCACGTTATGCTCTCCCGGCAAGGCCAGCCTGAACCTTCCTCTGGCTCCTCCCTTTCGGACTCCTTCCCAGTCGCCTATGGCCTCGCCGGCTTCCAGCGTGAACGTGCTCCCGCCTTCGCCCCGATCCTCTATATCACATATGAGCAAGTCGCAATCACTTCCCGTTCCTGCCACCGCCGATCTGTATTTTCCTTCTATGTTTCCTTTACGCAGGAAATCCTCTCCCTGACACACTAAGAGCAGGTCATCTTCTTTGAAGTAATTCTTTATCTCCATCTTGGCTTTGAAAATGTTCTCCCTGGTCTTCAGATGTTCTATATGAGATAATCCTATGTTCGTTATCACACCTATGTCGGGTCTTACCAGCTCTACCAGGAAATCTATCTCTCCGGGCCTGTCCATTCCCATCTCCAGCACAGCCGCTTCCGTATCTTCGGAAAAGTCCAGCACAGTCAACGGCAGACCTATATGGTTGTTGTAGTTCAAAAAGTTGCATCCGGTAATGTATTTTTCAGAAAGGACTCTGTATGTCATCTCTTTTGTGGTGGTCTTTCCCGTGCTGCCGGTGATGCCCACTGTCTTGGGGCCTATGGTTTTCAGATAATATCTCGCAAGATCCTGCAGGGCCTTGGTAGTATCGTCCACCAAAATGTACTCCACATCCTCACTGCCTGAAAAGCTCACCGTCCTCTCCGCTACTACAGCTTCACAACCTCTGTCCACGGCATCCTTTATGTAGTCATGCCCGTCTCTGTTTTCACCTACGAGAGCAAAGAAAAGACAATCCCCGGGGATCTCTCTTGAATCCCTGGAAACTTTGGACACCCTTATCTCTTCCGATGACCGTGTGTCCTCTGCCGTTATCCGATGCCCGTTTACGGCTCTCTTCACTTCGTCTAAAGTCATGGATCTCATTGTCATGCCTCTCCTTGTGTCTTATATGTATTATACTATTTTTCACGGCACATTCCCGCTGTTTTTCTCTGCCTGCCGGATCATTCACCGTATATATACACCGTGCCGCCCTTTTTTAATGACGAGCCGGCCTTAGGGTACTGGTCCTTCACCTTGTAATCCTTGTTTTTATGGTCCGCCGGTGAATCCTTGTATTTGAATCCACGGTTTTCCAATATCTGCCTTGCTCTGGCCGCACTCTTTCCCGTAACGTCGGGTACTGTTTTGAGACCTGTATCCTGACCCTTTTCCTTGGTAGGCTGTATGTTCAGGTACTTCAGGGTCTTCTCCATTATCTGCTTGGCTCCCGGCGCCGCTACATCGCTTCCGTAGGTTCCGTTCCTGGGATTGTCTACGATCAAAAGCACACTTATCTGCGGGTCGTCTATGGGGGCGAGTCCTACGAAAGATCCTACCACCTGTCCCTTTTCGCTGCCGTACTTTTCTGCCGTCCCCGTCTTTCCGCCTACCTCATAGCCTTCTATCATGGCGTTTTCGGCACCGCCTTCTTCGACTACATACTGCATTATCTCTTTGACGGTATTGGCCGTTTTCTTCGATACGGCCTGCCTGACTTTTTCTGGTTTATTCTCGGATATGACCTCTCCGTCAGCAGATGTGATCTTTTTCATTATGTGGGGCTGCATGATCACACCTTCGTTTCCTATGGCGTTCACTGCCGTCAAAAGCTGTATGGGCGTTACGGCTATCCCCTGGCCGAATCCCATTGTGGAAAGTCCCACTTCTCCTGCGGTCTTTTCGTCCTGAAGTATCGCCGTGGCCTCTCCCGGATAATCTATACCTGTCACATCTGTGATACCGAACAGGTCCAGGTAATCATAGAATTTTGTCATTCCTATCCGCCTGGCCAGCTGCACGAATACCGGGTTGCACGAATTCCCCACTGCCTCTACCAGATTCTCGCCCCCGTGGCTTCCGGGAGCTATCCAGCATCTTATGGTGGTCCCCTGAACATTGATGGATCCGCTGCATGCAAAATGTTCGTTCGTGTTCGTAAGGTTCTCTTCCAAAGCAGCCGACGTCGTTATAAGTTTGAATGTGGAACCGGGTTCATACACGTCGTTTATCAGCGGGTTCCTCCATCTGTCATTCAGATATTTGAGCTGTTTGGAAGAACTCATAGAGTAGAATTCGTCTTCGCTTATATCATTGCCCGGTTCTCTCGAATTGTTCGGATCGAAACTCGGCGTAGATGCCATGGCGAGGACTTCTCCCGTTTCGGGATCCATCACCAAAGCGCTGACCCTGTCTGCATCTGTTTTTTTCATGGTACTGTTCACGGCCTTTTCGGTATATTCCTGTATGACCTCGTCCAGAGTCAGGGTCAGGGTCGCTCCGTCCTCCGGCTCATAGTATGTTTCTTCACCGTAAGAGAGAGTGTTGCCGTCGCTGTCCGTATCCTTTATCCATCTGCCGGCCACTCCGCTGAGATACTTGTCATAATATCTCTCAAGGCCTGAAAGACCGTTGTTGTCCTCAGTCACACTGCCTAAGAGATGGGAAGCGAAGTCACCCAGAGGATATGAGCGTTTCGTCTCCTCAGTTATGCTTACCGCCGTAAGTTCAGCTTCCCTTATGCGATCTGCCGTGTCCCGTTCGAGATGTTTTGCCACCTTTATCTGGTTTTTATCTGAATCCAACTCCGCTCTCAGCTCTGCGCTTTCTTCCTCATCCAGCTTCAATATTTCAGTGAGCTGCTCTGTGACGTAGTCTTTGGCCCCCACGTTGTCCTGTTCCGTGTCGTTCATCTCCAGTCCTGAAGGCCTTATCCAGACTGAATAACACTTGGTGCTCTGTGCCAGTACCTGACCGTTCCTGTCGGTTATGTCGCCCCTTTTTGCGTCAACCACTTCATCATTGACCTGCTGGGCATCTGCCATCTTCGAGTATTCATCCCCTTTTACGATCTGTATATATCCCGTCCTCACACAAAGCAATAAAAGAACAAGACTGAATACTCCGAACAAGGCAATCAGTCTCTTCCTGCTCAACAGCCATCCCGTCTTGTTGTTTTTTTTCTTCATACCGTATCCACTGCCTAAGTCCTGCTTTAGTCTAATAAAGAAGGTCCTGATCCGGGTTTCGCTCAGATCCGACCTTCTTTCATACCGGCTCAGTTATATGCTTTTTCTTTCAATGCAGCCGCAAAGTCCTTCGTCGGCTTGTCCGTATCTCCCTTCAACACGACATATCCGCTTCCTTCAGGATATACCATCCCTATATCTTTTGCCTTCTTCTCCAAGGCTGCCAGATTGTTGGCCCCTTGCGTCTCCACTTCCATGGCGTCCACTTCGCCCCGTAGAGCGCTTATTTCATCTCTGATCTGATTGTTTTCATAATTTATCTGCAATGCATAAGCGTTGGCAATGAGGAAGAGTATCACGATGATCCCTACGGCAAAAACTGCCACGACCATCTTTCTCCTGTCCTTAGCCGAAACAGCCGTGATCTTCCTGTGGGCGGGCATAGTCCTCCTGACCGGTCTCCTCACCGTGTCAGGACCCATGTCCAGTCCGTATCTGCTGTATTTTTTTTGACCTTCGTACCACTTCTCTGCCGTTATCATTTTGATGTCCTCTTTGCCTTGCTGTTATTCCCTATATCTTTCTATATCTTTTTTTATATTTTTTCCGCCACTCTCAGTTTGGCGCTCCTTGCTCTCGGATTGCGGTCCTTTTCTGCCTCAGTCGGCATTATGGGTTTCGTGTTCACCTTCTTTATATCCGGCGTTTTCCCGCATACACATACGGGGAAATCCGGTGGACAGGTACACGGGTCCGCTCTCCTTGAGAAGATATCCTTCACTATCCTGTCCTCTAGGGAGTGGAAGGTTATGACGCAGAGCCTTCCTCCCGGCGCCAGCACGTCACAAAAGTCCTCTATGGCTTTCCGCAACTGACCAAGCTCATCGTTCACCTCTATCCTTATGGCTTGGAAAGTCCTCTTTGCCGGATGAGGGCCTTCTCGTCTCGCCGACGCAGGTATCGCTTTCTTTATTATCTCCACCAGTCTCCCGGTGGTCTCCACCGGCGAATCTTTTCTCTCCCTGCATATGAAAGATGCTATCCTTTTCGCCCATCTTTCCTCGCCATATTCTTTTATCAAACGGGCAAGATCCCCTTCCTCATATGTGTTGACCACATCATAGGCTGTAACGGGATCATCCCGGTCCATTCTCATGTCCAGAGGCCCGTCGCTCATATATGAAAACCCTCTCTGTGTGTTGTCAAGTTGGAAAGAGGAAACTCCCAGATCCAAGAGGGCTCCGTCTATACGATCGATCCCTTCGTCCAAGATTATGTTCTTGATGTTGGAATAATTGCTCCGGACATATTTTTTATTGAGTTTTAGTTGTCTGAGTCTGTTTTCTGCGGCATCCAGGGCATCCTGATCCCTGTCTATGCCTATGAATCTGCCCCGGGGCCCAAGCTGTCCGCAGATCTTCTCTGCATGACCTCCGCCTCCAAGGGTCCCGTCCACGTAGATACCGTCGGACTTCACTGCCAGGTTTTTTACGCTCTCATCGAGGAGCACCGGTTCGTGATCAAATGTCATACTTCGCCATGTTTTCTGCCATGGCCGCCCCGTCCAGCTGAGCTACCTGATCCTCATCATCCCAGATCTTTCTGCTCCAGACCTCGATCTTGTCGCTGGCTCCGACGGTCACCAGCTCCTTTTCGAAGTCCCCATACTCTTTGAGGCTCAAGGGGATGTTTATCCTGCCCTGTTTGTCTATCTCACATTCCTCTGCATATCCGAAGAAATGTCTCTTGAAATTTCTCGCTTCTCTGTCTGTGTTAGGCAGGCTCCTGAGTTTCTCCGCCCAGGCTTCCCAGTCTTCCATCGTATAGATGTAAAGACATCTGTCGATCCCGCGGGAAACTACGCATCTGCAACCCAGCTCCGCTCTGAATTTAGCAGGTATTATCATCCTGCCCTTTGCGTCTATCGAGTTTTGGTAGTTTCCCATGAACATGTTCACACCTGCAAGTATCATCTATATCAAAAGCGCGACATAGGCACGGCTGGGGACACTTCCCCATATAGCCATGCTTATTTATGTCACCACTTTACACCACTTTCCACCACAAAACAAGAAATTACAATAAAAAAAACGGGTTTTTCAACCACATTTTTGTCTTTTTTGCGAACAATATTTCGTTCTGGCCGGCTCCAACACTATATATAGTATGGTTTTTTTAATGCGGCCCGATATATTGAAGGTTTTCTAAAGTTTTATGTCAACCCTCCTGCCTACTCTGAGACTGTCACCTGTCACCTTGCAGTCCCATGCTGTTTTGATCACATTCTCGCATTCCCTCAAGCCATCTCCGAAGGCTTTGTGAGTGATATCGTTGGGAGAAAACCACTTCATGCCTTCCATCTGGATGATAAAGAGGATATAGGCGCGAAAGCCGTTTTCCGCAGCGTCCCGGAGCTCCAGTACGTGTTTCAGACCTCTTTCCGTGGGAGCATCGGGAAAAGAAGCTATCCCTTCGTTTTCCAATGTCACTCCTTTCACCTCCACAAAGGCCTCGGCCCCTTTTTCATCCTTCACGAAAAAATCGAAGCGTGACTTTTTATACGTTTTTTCCCTTTTTATGTCAACTAATCCTGCCATCCCCGGCAGCTGTATTTCTCCCGAGGCCAACCCTTCGCCGGCCACCTTGTTGGGAGCTGTCGAATCTATGTTTATCAAAAGCCTTTTGGGATCTCCCCTCCTTTTCTTTTCCACCGCCACCAGAGAAAAGTCGGTTTTCCTCCCGCCGGCTTCCCCTCTGTGATCCGACAGATAGACTTTGGACCCCGGCAGGAATATCTCTCTGCACCTTCCCGTATTGGGCACATGTACTTTCTGCACTTTGCCCTCGATCTCCACATAGGCTACGAATCTGTTGGGCCGCTCTATGAATATGCCCTCTGCGATCTTTTCATATTTCATATACTGTCCTTCTCAAACTTCCGTTTATCATGTCCTTCTGTTCTTCTCATTTTTGTTGACTGCCGCATCTTGCTCCATTTTCATCTCACTTGTATAATGATAGCATATTTCCCGTAGAGTACATATATCACCATGAAAGGAGCCCCTGCATGCCTCAACCTGACCCCGTAGCTTTCACCTTGTTCGGACTGGAAATAAGATGGTACGGAGTTCTCATAGCTATCGCTGTGCTGACGGCATTTTTTTTGAGTATAAAAAGGGCTCCCCGTCGTGACATCGATCCGGACGACTACTTTACTGTCATGATCATCTCAGTATTGGCCGGCTTCGCAGGCGCCAGACTCTATTATGTGATTTTCAGCTGGGAGGATTACGCCGGTGATCTGATGGAGATCTTCAACACGAGGGGAGGCGGTCTGGCCATACACGGCGGACTAATCGCCGCATTCCTAACGGCGTATTTCCTGTGCAGACACAAGAAAATATCCTTCTCTGATGCCCTGGACACAGCTGTCCCAAACATAGCCCTCGCCCAGGCAATAGGCCGATGGGGGAACTATTTCAACAGCGAAGCCCATGGAGGACCTACAGATTTCCCTATTTCCGTAATGATCGACGGTCAGTCATATCACGCCACATTCCTCTACGAATCCCTGTGGTGCCTGTTCCTTTTTTTCCTCCTGTCCCATATAGACAAACAGCGCCGTTTCCCCTTCCAGACCAGTCTGCTCTACGGCATACTTTATTCTGCGGAAAGGTTCTGCGTAGAAGGCCTGAGGACCGACTCTCTCATGCTGGGACCCTTGAAACAGGCTCAGGTGCTGAGTCTTGCCGTCATAGCTGTGTGTGTAGTGCTGTACATATACCTGAGCAGGAAAAAGGATCTGCCGGGCAAATCGTGATCCTGCCCGTATCATTCAAAGATCAGCACTCCGAAATCCTGCGGACTGTGGAAGTTCGGTTCTTCACTGTCCACCGGACTCCATGATATATAATGTTTTTGTACTGTAAGATTACCGCCTTTATAGAAATTGCCGTATATCTGCTCTCCCGATACAGCTTCGAAATCAGTATACAGATTTCTCAGGAAATCGAAAGGGATGCTGTATTCTATCTCCCATCCTCCATCTATCCGTGAGGACCTCGCATTGAAGATATCCTCCTCAAAAGCCATCCTTATACGATCCTCTTTCGTCTTTCCTATCTGGATACATACACAGCAGTTGGGATTATATTCAAAGTTCATATATCTCTCATCTCCCGTTACCGGAGAAAAGAAGAATTCGAGACAGCTGTCTTCATAGGTATGCCCCAGAGGATCTGATTTGGGATGCTCAGCCCTTATGTTTTCCTCATCCGCCCACATATGGACGAAAAGCTCATCATCGCTGTAGCAAAGCTGCGCATAGGCTTTGATATCCACCGGATCGGTCCACTGCTGGTGATCTATATCCAATGTCGGTATTTCCTGCCAGTCCGGCTGATCCTCTACATAGGTGATCGTGTAACTGGGTTTGTCTCCGTCTGCGGTGCCGTCACCGGCATCCCCTCCGGATCCGCCCATACACCCGGTGGATATGACCGCCACAGCGGATAAGGCAACGGCCACAAATGATTTTTTCATCTTCTGTCACACCTCCAAATACATTTCTCCGGATAGGTCCGGACTTCCCCCTGCTTTCCCGTCCTCAGATATAATTGCAGATATATCCGTTCATCTTTATGTCCCATTCTCTTTCATCCCGATCCATCACTTCCCTTTTCAGCATAAGGAGTTTCTCTCCATCAATATTATCGATATCTTCCGGACTGTATGCTCTCAGGGTCCTCCTCAGGAGCTGGAACACTCTCCTCTCATCCTCCGGCCGCTTGAGATAGCTGTCTATCCCGGCCAAAAGAACGTCTCTGTCTGATAGTTTCCCTTCTATGCCCTGCAGCAGGTTCACCATGTGATCGCTGACTATGTATGTTTCGGAGCTGTCATGGGAAAGCTCTATGATCGTCCTTATCTCCATGATTTTATCATCATCGCTGCAGATCTCAAAGTCCCCTTTTTCCCACTCATCATACAGTTCCGTCCCCGGCTTTACGGCCGCTGTCCTTATCCTCACATAATCGGGCTTTACCTTATTTATAACGTCGGCCGTACCTACGGCATTGTCTTCGGACAGATCTTTTCCTCCGATGCCGGGCATGAAGTATATGCTGAGCTCTATTCCTCCCTTTTTCACCGCCTTTCCGGCGATAATCTGCTGTTCCTGCGTCACCCCTTTGTTTATACGTTTAAGGACTCTGTCCGACCCTGATTCATATCCGGAATGTATGCGGTCCAGCCCTGCCTCTTTGAGTTCGGCAAACTCCTCTTCGCTTATTCTGCTGAGGTTCTCCGCCCGGCCGTATGATGTGATGCGCTTTATCCGGGGGAATGTTCTTTTCAGGTGTATGAGTATATCCGAAAGTCTGCCCCCTGACAGCGCCATGGTGTTCCCGTCTTGTAAAAATACATTTTCTCCCCCTGACAATAGCCAGTTTACGACGGTATAGAAGCACTGACGATCCTCTTCATCCTCCAGACCGGCCAGCTCCCTGTTTATCCCGTCTATATCCCAGCTTCCCGAAAAATGGGCTTCGACACGCTCCGCCCACAGAGCCATTTTATCTATATCCTCTTTTATGCTGTCCACCGGATAAGCCCTGAATTTCGTATGTCTGTACAGCCGGCAGAATTTACACCGGTTCCATGTGCAGCCGTTCGTGACCTGTATCAGCAGGCTGTTTGCTTCGCTGGGAGGCCTTATCGCTCCTATCCTGAAAGCTTTTTCACTCATATATCCACATCTTCCCTTCCCGGTATCCTTATCTCAGGGCTCCCGTATACTCTTTTTTTATATCGCTTCCATCATGGATTGTACCACGATCATGATGGATGTTTTCAACCATATACCGCCTGTCAAACATTTTATGCGATACCGCCGCATGAACGATGCTCCTGTACTGCCCCCTGTGGTTACATGAAGGAAAAGGGACTTTCAAAACAGATATTGAGAGAAAACGGTCCGGGTGATATAATTAACGGGCTGTGGATCTTTGGAACCATTGAAATCAAAGGAGTTTGAAATAGTATGAAATTAGGAATCGTAGGACTTCCCAACGTGGGAAAAAGCACCTTGTTCAATGCAATAACGAAAGCGGGAGCAGAGGCTGCAAACTATCCTTTTTGCACCATAGAGCCCAATGTGGGTATAGTGGCCGTCCCCGATGAGAGGCTCTCGGTCCTCACCGACATATATAAGGCGAAAAAGACCGTACCTGCCACTATAGAATTCTTCGACATAGCCGGTCTGGTAAAAGGCGCATCCGATGGGGAGGGGCTGGGCAATAAATTCCTCGGCCACATAAGAGAAGTCTCGGCCATAGTCCATGTGGTCAGATGTTTCGAAGACTCTAATGTAGTCCATGTCGACGGTAAACTGGATCCCCTTTCAGATATAGAGGTCATAAACACCGAACTGATACTTTCCGATATGGAAGTCCTCGACAGACGTATACAGAAAACCACCAAAAACCTTAAGGGAGACAAAAGTCTCCAAAAGGAACTGGACATATTGAACAGAGTGAGCGATCACCTCGCTCAGGGGAGCTCTGCCCGTACTATGGATCTTGATGGGGATGAACAGGAATTCGTAAAAAGCCTGGATCTGCTTTCATACAAGCCTGTCATATATGCGGCAAACGTGGCGGAAGAAGACGCCGCCTGCGACGGCAACGAACTCGTGGACAAAGTGCGGGAGCTGGCTGCCGGAGAAGGCTCCGGTGTGATCGTCGTATCCGCTAAAGTCGAAGCGGAACTGTCTGAACTCGACGATGAAGAAAAGGCCATGTTCCTGGAGGAAATGGGAATAAAAGAATCTGGCCTGGACAAACTGGTCAAAGCATCCTACTCCCTTTTGGATCTCATATCTTTCCTTACCGCCGGCGAACCGGAAGTCAGGGCCTGGACCATAAAAAGAGGCACCAAGGCTCCGCAGGCTGCTGGTAAGATACACACCGACTTTGAAAAAGGATTCATACGTGCAGAGACCATAGCCTATGACACCCTGATGAGCCAATGCGAAGGCAGTCTTTCCCTAGCGAAAGAGAAAGGTCTCCTCCGCTCCGAAGGTAAAGAATATGTGGTGAAAGACGGAGATGTGATGCACTTCCTTTTCAATGTGTAGGGTCTTGAGCCTAGACACCGGAACAGTTGAAAACACTACGATCCCGTAAATCTCAGGCTCTATGTCAAATGTTGGGGTGGAGCATGAAATAAAATATGTAGATATTTTTCCGGCAGGTGTCCAGTACCTGCCGGTTTTTGTGATGTGCTTTTCA
>CASDUO010000018.1 GCA_949284065.1 uncultured Bacillota bacterium | reverse complement strand
CGGTCTTGAAGAAAGAACAGCATGAGTATAACACATAACGAAGAAACAATTAAGTGTTTTTTCATTTTTACGGATTTTTAATGGCGTATTCCGTAAGTCCATATTATCATAAACAATCGCGATTCTCTGTGTTTTCTCGTTTATCCATCATATATATGTTGCAGAAACCTTGAAATTCCGCCGGTTTGATTGTTAAAAAATAAATTAGCACTCACCTCTTGACAGTGCTAACAAAATGTGTTAAGGTATAGTCGTCCCGGAAAAGAGAGCGACCTTGTCCCCTTTTCCGGAAAGATACAACAAAAACGGAGTAAGAAAGAAAATTTTAAGAAATGGAGGAATATATCATGTTACCCAGCATTTTAAGTGAAAACCTGTTTGATGACTTCTTCAACAGCGGATTCGGCGTCGTGCCCTCCTGGAAAAGTCAAGATGGAAGATACGCCAATGGAGCAAAGAATCTGATGAAGGTGGATGTGAAAGAAACCAATGACAGCTATAAGGCTGAGATCGAGCTTCCCGGCTATAAGAAAGAGGACATCAAGGTGGATATGAAAGACGGATATCTCACAGTGAGCGCTTCGATGAGTTCAGAGAACAAAGAAGAGGATCAGGATGGCAAGTACATCAGGAAAGAACGCTATACCGGAGCATGCAGCAGGAGTTTCTATGTAGGCGATCTTGAACCGGAAGACATTTCAGCCAAGTTCGAAGACGGCGTATTGAAGATATCCATGCCTAAGGAAGTGAAGAAAAAGCTTCCTGAAGCTACTGCAGTGACCATCGAATAACAGATGCAAAGCACACACAGGAATACCAAAAGCCCCGCTTGCGCGGGGCTTTTTATTCTGAAAGTTTTTCTCTTCACTGCACCGTGATATGCAGTCCCTATCTGCTGCCACATCCTTTGCCATGATGTCCGCAGCCGCCGCCTTCATGTCCGTGATGTCCGCAATCCTCACCGTGATGTCCTTCGCCGTGATGATCACACTTTGCCTCAGGGTCGTACTCCAGATTTCCTGAAATCAATGCCTCTACGGCCTTGTCCGCTTCACCGGTAACACCACCGTAAAGCTTTATACCTACAGATGCCAGAGCCTGCTGGGCACCGCCGCCTATGCCTCCGCATATGAGTGTGTCCGCTTTTGCAGCGTCGAGGACTCCGGCCAGAGCTCCATGGCCGCTGTCTCCCGTGTCTATCACTTCCGTGGAGACTACTTTGCCATCCTCTACATCATATACCTTGAACTGCTTCGTGTGTCCGAAATGCTGGAATATCTGTCCGTTTTCATATGTAACCGCGATCCTCATGATGTTCTCTCCTTTTTCCATTTTGTATCTTTGCTCTATGTTCTTTTTGAAGCATGTCCGGGAGCTGCACGGGGCGCCTTCACCTTCACACACGACATACTGCCCGCCCCGGATCTTGAGGGGGAGGCCTTCCACCAGCATTTCTGCCAGTTTTTTACGTGCAGTCTCATATATTTTCTGTACCGTGGTCCTTGCGATTCCCATTTGCCTACTGCACTCCTCCTGTGAAAGGCCCTCCTTGTCGATAAGTCGTATGGTCTCATACTCGTCTACCGACAGGATCACCGATCTTTCGGATCCCGGCCCTTCTACGGGAATGAACTCCGATGTGGCGGGGAAACGACATACCCGTCTGCATTTCGTAGGTCTTGGCATCATGCACCTCTCTTTTATGACATATGCTATTTATCTATAATATAAACTTATTTATGACATATGTCAATAACTTCAGCTGACTTTATTTCCTGTCTTCAGCCATATGGCCGTTCCCTGATTTTCTGCCATTCGTTTGTTCTATGGCATCTCCCATTGAAAAAGAGCCCATGGGCTCTTTTCGTTTCTTTACATTGCTTCGTTCATCTTTTGCTTTCCTGCCGGGCAATGACGCCCCGACCATCATCCTTCTATTTCCATGGCCCGCATCTCCTTCTCAGTCACTCCGTTCTTTTTTCCGTACTCGATCCAGAATTTGGTGGAGGCTTTCACGAACAGAGATTTGGAAATAGGCATGGCAACATCGAATGTCCCATATTTCCCGGTGCTTATGGAGGTGTACAACTTCTTGATCTTACTGTTTACAAAAACGCGGAAGGGTGTGTCCAAAATGGCTTCGCCGCTTCCTATCTTGAGTACCGAACCAAAGGTGTATCCGTTTTGTCTGCAAAACAGCTCCACCATCCTGATTGCCGTATCGTTTTGAGAGCTTTCTATGAATCCGCAGTTTATCATGACGGATATGACCGGCTTTTTATCAGGCGGTGCACTTTCAAGGGCCTTCAGGAAATCCAGTAGTGTAACGGGTATCCCGTCTGCATAGAGGGGGAATGCCAGCAAAACATCCGTGTACCCGTCCAGCATCTCACAGATCTCTCCATGGTTGTTTTTCCGTATATCCATGTAATCCGCGGTACCTTTTGAATGCTCCAGGAAAATATCGGCATATCTTTTGGAGTTGGACTTGGGTGCGCGGGGGCTGCCGTTCAATATTATTGTTTTTCCCATTTTTCCACCTCTTTCGACACCATATCGCACACATCCTCTTCTGATGTGAAGACGACTTCATGATTTTTGAAATTCATGTTCTTCGCATTTCTCCCGATAAGCTGCCTGAAAACGTCCTTTTCCTCTTCGTTTGTGCAGCCGTAAGCCATTATTTTTGCTTTCTTAAGGGCCACATCTCTTTGGACATGATGGGTCTCCCCGTCCAATATCTGTATGAAAGCCTGCTGCACCGGTATGGCTCTTTCCAGCATGGTCTTCATTACTGTGTCATACCCACCGTATTTGATGCGGCTGACATAGATTATCTCATCGCTCTGGGCGATCAGCGGATATACTGAAACAGCGTCATCCCGTATGACACATTTTCCCGGAGTCTTTGTCCAGCATCCGAAGCACCCTACGCAATTGCTGATATTCAGCGAAGACAGATCTATGTACTTTATTTCTTTGAAGTCCTCCGGACGGATATCCAAAGGTCTGTCGCTTAAAATCAATTTCATTCTTTCTTTCCCTCACTTTTTCATATTCTCTTATCCACATTATTGTACCCATAAAACAGAGGATGTAACATCGGGTTCATTTTCGCGGTGGAATCGCAGTATATGTGACTTTTCCATCCTTTATCTCCGACTTCATCAACCATGCCTTTTTCACCCTCATGCCGGCTTTCGCTGGACGGATCCCGCGCGGGGTCTTGTCCGCTTTTCGTACCAGAGTGATATGGGGGACGAACCTCTTTTTATCATATGGTATCCCTGCATCCTTCAGAGCTTTCCTCAGCTCCTTCACGTAATCATCCAGCTCCCGGCTTTCCTCCATACCTGCCCAAAGAAGGTTCTCGAAATTACCGCACTCGGAAAGACTTATTTGGAAATCGGGCTCCGGTATGCTGCCTATGACTGTGTTCACCTTATCCGGATCATCATACTCTCCGATGAAGGCCAAAGTCAGATGCAGATTTTTTTCTGTAACGTAATTCCCCTTCACTCCCTGCCATCTCAGGTCATCCATACAGGTCAGGAGTGCGTTTTTCATTTTTTCAGATAAAAGTATCGCAATGAACAGTCTCATAGTTTCTTCCTTTCAAACTGCCATGTTTTTCACTGTTTATTCGTATCTCAGAACGCATTTCCACATATATTTTACACTTTTTACAACGTAAAAATGCGCGTATTTACATTTTTTGCAACGAAAAAGTGTTCGGCTTTACATTTTTTACAGCGAAAAGCCTGTTTCGCCAATCTTCCGAATAAAATTCCGCCAACTTCCCGAATGATTTTCCGCCAATCTGCCAAAAGCAAGTGACATTTTCACCTCAACTTCAAAAGCCTGTGGTCTGTGACCACAGGCTTTCTTGGCGGAGAGACCGGGATTCGAACCCGGGGCCCGGTGAAGGGCACGGCATTTCGAGTGCCGCACGATCGACCACTCTGACATCTCTCCAAAGCACATCGGCACGATTATACCACAAGCACGGGCCCGTATCAACGAATGGATTTTCCGAAATCTCAAAACCTTTATTATTCAAAATAACGCTAACCAACATTCCGGCTTTTGCACCGTCCCTGGATCCGATTTTTGTGGTAGAATGATAAGACAACGATATGAACGATAAGGCGGGACCCATATGGACATAAAGATATTCATCGCAGATGCGGCAGGAAACAGGACCGCATTCGTACAGACCCCTTTCCGGCGGGAAATGTATCCAAGGATCGGAAAGGCTCTTTTGGAAAAAAACGACCTTGACATAGAACAGGTGGCTTTCGTCTGCCCTAAACCTGATGATGCCGACGGCAAGATGGATATGTGCGGTCTGGAATTTTGTGGCAACGCTTCCAGAAGCTACGCTCTGTACCTTGCCCGCAACTCGGTCATCAAAAGGAAAGACGGAAACAGTTTTATCTGCAAGCTCCATGTAAGCGGTTTCAAAGGCATTCTTTCGGCAAGGGCAAACACAGATACCGGCTATGCGTCTGTGACTCTGCCCTACCCTGTGTCCGTGGAAAGATACAGCGCAGGCCGGTTCGGTATCGCTTTGGACACGCATATACATATAGTCACCATGGAAGGCATAACTCACGCTGTCCTTTTCGACATGCCCGATGATGACGATATCTTCACCATGATAAAAGACATCCTCATCAAAGAAACCGACACAGATGCCGTAGGCGTCATGTTCTGCAACATGGAAGAAAACTCCATGATACCCATAGTCTATGTCCGGGAAGTGGACAGCACATACCGTGAGGGCAGCTGCGGCTCCGGAACAGTAGCGGCAGCCTCGGTCCTAGCATTGAACGAACGCTCCGGCGATGCTATGTACACCTACACTCTTTCTCAGCCGGGAGGGACTGTTTCCTCTACAGTAACGAAGGTCGGCGGCATAATCACATCCGCCACCATAGAAGGCGATGTGGACATAGGATCTGCCTTCACTGTTACCCTATGATCCGGACGATTTAATCAATTATAAAGAGATAAACATAAACAGCGATACAAAGAAAGGAAGAAAAATGGACGACAGAATCAGAAAATTATCCAAACTACTCGTATCCTATTCCTGCAACGTGCAGAAAGGTGAAAAGGTCCTCATAAACTATGAGGGACAGGCAGTCAGGCCTCTGGTGAAACAGCTCATAAAAGACGTCTATACAGCCGGAGGTCTTCCTTATGCTGAAATAAGGGACTCCTTCGTGAACAGGGAGATACTTCTCGGCTGCACTGAGGAGCAGATTGCCTTTTCCAACGAGATACAGCTCGCCCAAATGAAGGGCATGGACTGCTACATAGCAGTAAGAGGCGGGGAAAATTCCGCAGAGCTTGCAGATGTGCCTGCCGAAAAGCTGAACTTATACAACAAGACCCTTTATCCCGTCCTCAACTATCGTGTGAATCACACCAAATGGGTCGTCCTCCGTTATCCCAATCCTTCCATGGCCCAGCTGGCCAACACCAGCCTGGAAGCTTTCGAGGATCACTATTTCGACGTGTGCACCCTGGACTACAGCAAAATGAGCAAAGCCATGGATCCCCTTGTGGAACTGATGACGAAAACAGACAAAGTGCATATCAAGGGACCCGGCACCGACCTGACATTCTCCATCAAGGGCATACCTGCCGTAAAGTGTGACGGAGAGAGGAACATCCCCGACGGAGAGGTGTATTCTGCCCCCGTAAAAGACTCCATGAACGGCATCATATCTTACAACACCCCTTCGGAGGAACAGGGTTTCACCTATGAGAATATCGTATTCGAAATAAAGGACGGAAAAATAGTAAAGGCTACTGCCAACGATGATGACCGCATCAACGAACTCCTGGACACCGATCCCGGCGCCAGATATTTCGGAGAGTTCGCCCTGGGAGTGAATCCCTACATACTCCACCCCATGAAGGACATCCTGTTTGACGAAAAGATATGCGGCAGCTTCCATCTCACGCCGGGAAATGCCTATGAGGATGCCTTCAACGGCAACGAATCCTCGGTGCACGCTCATCAGAAAAGACGGGATATTCGTCATCCCCGAACTTCAGGGCCTCAATCCGGAAAACCTGAAGTAATAGACACTTCGCGTGAAAAGTGATATAGTAATCCACGAGTTTTTTCAAAATCATAACGTACAAAAGGAGGAAAGAAAAATGAACAAAAAACCAAATCTTGCAGTTGTAGGCGCTACAGGAGTCGTTGGGACAACTTTCCTCAAAGTTTTGGAAGAAAGGGACTTCCCCTTTGAAAACCTCTACATAATGGCGTCTGCAAAATCCGCAGGCAAGACCGTTACATTCAAGGGTAAGGATTATATAGTGGAGGAGCTCAACGAGCATTCCTTCGATAAAGACATCGATATCGCCCTGTTCTCTGCAGGAGGCAGCGTTTCAGCAAAATTCGCTCCCATTGCGGCCGAACACGGTGTGACCGTAGTGGACAACAGCTCCCAGTGGAGGATGGATCCTTCCGTACCTCTGGTGGTCCCCGAGGTCAATCCCGGAGACGTGGAATGGAACAAAGGCATAATCGCCAACCCCAACTGTTCCACCATACAGGCCATGGTGGTCCTGAAGCCCATATATGACAAATACGGCATCAAAAGGGTGATATATTCCACTTATCAGGCCGTTTCCGGTTCCGGAGTGAAGGGCATCAGCGACCTGAAGAACGGCATGGAGGGCAACGATACCACCAACGCATATCCTCATCCCATCTGCGGCAACTGCCTTCCCCACATAGACGTTTTCATAGATAACGGCTACACCAAAGAAGAGATGAAGATGATAAACGAGACTAAAAAGATCCTGGGTGATGAAAACATCAAAGTCACCGCTACCACTGTAAGGGTGCCCGTATTCGATTCTCATTCGGAGTCCATAAACATAGAGACAGAAAAACCTTTTGAGATCGAAGATATAAGAGATCTTATGGCCTCCTCTCCCGGAGTGATCCTCCAGGACGATCCCGCGAACAATGTGTACCCCCTTGCCCGGTCTGCAGCCGGCACCGATCCGGTGTATGTAGGCAGGATCAGACGGGACGATACTGTGGAAAACGGCATCAACCTCTGGTGCGTGGCAGACAATATCAGAAAAGGCGCCGCCACCAATACTGTACAGATCGCAGAACTGCTCATAAAATGATCCGCAGCATCGAATCTAAAATATTCCAGACATATATACAGGGGCTCTCAGCCCCTGTTTTTTCAGAAAAAGCGTGTATTTCATAAAAAGACGCAGCATAGGCTGCGTCTTTATATCTCTCTTTATCTGTCTGCCAGAATATCCTTGCCGTCATAATAGTTGCAATTTGGACATACTCTGTGGGGAAGCTTAGGCTCGTGGCACTGAGGACATTCACTTAGTCCGGGAGCTTTCATCTTCATGTTGGGGGACCTTCTTTTGTCCCTTCTGGCCTTTGAAGTTTTCCTCTTCGGTACTGCCATTTTCACACCTCCTTCGTCCGAATTTCAATACAACGCTCTGATTATACTCTTAAAATCTCGTTGTTGTCAACATTTATTTCTTTACCTTGAGCTTTTCCACCAGTTCTTCGGTGTCTCTCGCTATCATATATTCCTCATTGGTAGGTATGAGCAGTATCTTGACGGGAGAGTCATCTCTGGAAATGATGGTTTCTTTTCCTCTCACCTTGTTCTTTACAAGGTCTATCTTTATGCCCAGGTTGCCCAGATCGTGACAGATAAGGTCACGCATGTTGGGTGCGTTCTCTCCCACTCCGGCTGTGAACACGATGGCGTCGACACCGTTCATCTCGGCTATATATGCACCTATGTAGAACCTTACTTTATGTACGAAGACTTTCAGGGCCAGCTGAGCTCTCTCATTGCCTTCCTCAGCGGCAGCTTCTATGTCTCTGAAATCACTTGAAACTCCCGATATACCCAGCACACCGGACTCTTTGTTCAATATTTCGTTCACTGCACCTGAAGGCAGATTCTCTTTTTTACGTATATATGTGATTATGGCCGGGTCTATATCTCCGGAACGAGTACCCATTACAAGACCTTCCAAAGGAGTGAATCCCATCGATGTGTCAACACATTTCCCTCTCTTGATGGCAGATACCGAAGCACCGTTGCCCAGATGACATGTTATGAGTTTGAGATCGTCTAAATTGCAGTTGAGCATCTCGGAAGCTCTTTCTGCCACATATTTATGGGAAGTCCCGTGGAATCCGTACCTTCGGATACCATATTTTTCATAATACTTGTAAGGTATGGCATATATGTATGATTCCGGAGGCATAGTCTGATGAAATGCAGTATCGAACACGCCTACCATGGGAGTGCCGGGCATAAGTTCCTGACAGGCCTTTATACCGATAAGGTTAGGCGGATTGTGGAGCGGCGCCAGTTCTACACATTCTTCCAATGCCTTCATGACATCTTCTGTGATGAGCACAGATGACGCATATTTCTCGCCTGCATGGACTACCCTGTGTCCTACGGCATCTATCTCTTCCATGGACTTCACCACACCGTGTGTGGGATCGGTAAGAGCATCCAGTACTTGCTTTATAGCCTCTTTGTGGTCATTCATCGGCACTTCGTTGACCCACGCATCGTTTCCCAGTCTCTTGTGAGTGATCACCGATCCTTCCATTCCGATCCTTTCCACAAGGCCCTTTGCCATAAGGTTGTCTCCATCCATATCAAGTATCTGATATTTCAGAGAGGAACTGCCGCAGTTTATTACCAGTATTTTCATAGATTTTCCCTCCATAATATTAGTTTTCCATTCACTGAACAGCATATTGATTATACTCCCAAACCCCTTGATTTTCAAGGAGTTTTACCGGGTTCTGTTCCTATTTTCACCCTTATTCGTTGATATTTTTTTAACGTATCCCAGGGCCCGGAAAATCATTCGATCCAAATGTTCACACCATCACAGGTTTCCTCACAAAATCGGAATCGAGATAGAGATCTCTGCCCGAGATTATGTTGTATATATCGTTGGCCCTTATATCCAACCGGAGTGCTCCCGTCTCGTCCCTAAACTTGTTCATATTCGTCACTATCTCTATATGGGATCCTGCCCCTTTTTGCATCACACGTAAAAGCTCCGAACCCCTTCCGGTGAAGCCGAGGATTCTGGCATAATTTGTTTTATTGTAAACCTCATCTTTTTTTCTCCCAAGCAGGCAGTTCACAAGCAACCTCTGGACCCTGGACATGGGAAATCTCCGTGACCTTATCATTTCCGTGAATTTTTCGTAACTGTCATTCCTTCTGACTTCCCTGACTATGCGGTTCTCTATTCCTTCTTCCATACCGTATATGTCCTTCAGTTCATCCTCACTGCGGGAAAGGACCGCTGACCTTACCAGCCCGAAGAAGGTATCGTCATCTGCGCTCACTGCTATCTGGATGTTTTCCGCCATTATATCTCCGGCCTCTTTCGGCATGAAGGCCCTGAAATCCCCTTCTCCGCCGAAGATCCTGTTCCTCACTCCCATGGCAGAGATCAATTCTGCAGTCTCATCGGTGCTTTCTTTACGATCTCCATTGGACTCATCGGTTTTCTTATCAGGGTCGAGATAACCCGACCCTGCCCTTTTGACGGTATAGGGAATCATGGTTTTTACGGCTTTAAGGTATTCCACTGCGAGTATGTTGTTGGGATTTGCCAATATCGTCGCTTTTTCCTTCCCTATGACAGATGCAAGGGCGTATTCCGACGCCGCACCGTATGACAGCCCTTTATCCAATCCCTCTTTAAGACCGGCCTCGAAAGCTTCATTTCCCGGATCCATGATATCAGCCGCCTCTCTCAAGTCATCCAAATCGCCGCTTTCGCTCCCGAAAGAGATGGAGTCCACCACGCCCAGGGCCTCCAATATGCCGACTGCTCCTTTTGCGAAGTGTTCCGCACTGTTCACCGCAAAGGCCACGGGCAGCTCTATCACCAGGTCCACACCGGATCTCAGGGCCATTTCCGCCCTTGTCCACTTGTCCAAAATAGCCGGTTCTCCACGCTGTGTGAAATCTCCGCTCATGACAGCCACAACAAAATCGGCCCGGCTTAATCTGCGTGATTCCCGCAAATGATAAGCATGGCCGTTTGTAAAAGGATTGTATTCCGCCACTATTCCCAGTACTCTCACTGTTTTTTCCTCATACGGCGCCGCTTGCGCCGGGTACATGGTCCAAACGGATGATCCGTTTATCTGTCTTCCTCATATCCGTCGAACTCATAATCGTCATCATCATAATCACTATCCTCACGGACGGGCTCTCTTTCTTTCTCTTCCTTCGCATCGAGGTTCATGGAAGTCCTGTATGCCATTTCCTTTATCTCTTCTCTGTTTGCCACAAGGGTCTCACCGATCTCCCTGAATGTGATCTCGAGATTGTTGAACATATCGGTAAAATATACATTGTTCAGTTCCGCCATTTTTTCCTGGAAATCGAACAATATGCCGTCCACATAATCGTAGGTGCTCATTTTGAGCTGTTTGATGTTCTCTTCAGTAACATTCATGAGATCCTCGGCTCTTTCCTTGGCTCTCACCATTATGTCATCGTTCTCAACGAGCTCCTCGGCGCGGTCTGTGGCCGTCTTTATTATCGTGTCATACTCTACCTTGGCATCTCCCAGTATCCTGTCACGCTCGTTCTTTATCCACTGAGCCTGCTGTATCTCCTCAGGCAGCTCATCTCTGATCTCCTTGAGTATCTCTATGATCTCCTCGCCATCAACCATCACCTTGCCTGTAAGGGGCACTGTGGACGCCTCACTCATTATATCCTCTATTTCCTTCAACAGGTCCAATACTTTCATTTTCCTTGCAACCTCCTACTTGCTGAACTTCTTCTCCATGCTTTCCAGGATCTCATCAGGAACCACTCCTTTGATGTCTCCGCCGTAAAGGAAAACTTCCTTTGCCATGCTGGAACTCACAAAGGAAAACTGTGGATTCGTCATAAGGAACACCGTCTCCACTCTTTCCTGATACAGACGGGCGTTCATCTGCGCCATCTGTATCTCATATTCGAAATCGGTATTCCCTCTGAGTCCCCTGACCACCATGTTGAATTCATTCTCATTGACATAGTCCGCCAAAAGTCCGTTGAATGAATCTACAGAAACATTCTCCAGGCGCGATATGCACCTGCCTATCATCTCAACTCTCTCTCCTGCGGTGAACATATGATTTTTGCTGGGATTGTCTATGACGCCCACCACCAGTTCATCACATATCTTTGCAGCTCTTTTGATGAGGTTCAGGTGTCCGCAGGTCAACGGATCGAAAGAACCCGCATAAAGGGCTTTTTTCATCTGCAATGCCTCCATCATCAAGTCTTTACCTTGTGGAAAGTTTATCACATGTAAAAGGACAATACAACTGTGCCGTATTTTTTTTCCTTTACTCTTCTGAACCCGGAAAGCTCCTCAGGCAGCTCCTCCCGTTTGTGATGTTCCGCCACTATTGTTCCGCCTTCTGCCAACAGTTTTTCCTCACTTATGACTTCCATGGCGCAGGTCACCAATCCGGCCTCATAGGGCGGATCCAGTATGAAAATATCCACAGGATCCTTTATCCTGTCGAGGACTCTCCTGTAATCCCCGAATATCACTGTGGATCTCTCTTTACTTTTACACCTTTCTATGTTCTCTTCCGTTATCCTTATACTTTCTCTTGAAACATCACCGAAGTAGCAGTGTTTTGCACCGCGGCTCAAGGCTTCAAGACCCAGGCTGCCGGTACCGCTGAAAAGGTCGCAGACCTCGGCATCATATATTTCAGGCGCCAGTATGCTGAACATTGCCTCCTTTACTTTGTCCGATGTAGGTCTCATGGTCCTGTCCAAAGGTGCCTCAAGCCTTCTTCCCCTGTTTTCTCCGGCGATTATACGCATTTGATCTTTCCTTTCATTTTCCTCATCAGAGTTTCAACTCTCCATTCTCTCCGAAAAGCTTCTTCACTCTCCTTAAAAGTTCCTCATTCACATATCCCGACGCTATCTGCTTCTGTATAGGTTTTACG
Organism: uncultured Bacillota bacterium; assembly: GCA_949284065.1. Taxonomy (GTDB): domain Bacteria; phylum Bacillota; class Clostridia; order Peptostreptococcales; family Anaerovoracaceae; genus CASDUO01. The sequence continues at coordinate 36,069 of CASDUO010000018.1, read as the reverse complement.
AGATCTATGTTCTTCGAAATATCCGCCAGCCTCAGATCGGGAAGTCCGTGCTGTCTGTTCCCGAATATTTCTCCCGGACCCCGCAGGGCCAGATCTCTTTCCGCTATATAGAAACCATCGGTGCTCTCGACCATGGTCCTGGCTCTCTCGACAGCTATCTCTCCGGTACTGCCCAGTATGAGCAGGCAGTAGGACTGTTCCCTGCCTCGTCCCACTCTGCCCCGCAGCTGATGGAGCTGGGCAAGGCCGAACCGCTCTGCATTTTCCACCACCATCACCGTGGCGTTGGGCACGTTTATCCCCACTTCTATAACTACGGTGGATACCAGCACTTTTATCTCATTTGCAGCGAATGCGCTCATGACCTCGCTTTTTTCCTCACCGTTCATGGCGCCGTGGAGCAAACCTACGGCAGGCAATCTCCCTGAAAGCTCATCGTACACCTCCTGTGCCGAACGGACCGGGATCTCATCGGATCCTTCAATAAGGGGACATACCACATATATCTGCCGCCCCTTTGCTATCTCCTCTTCAACGAATCTGTAGACCTGGCTACGGCTTTTTTCCGTGACCGCCTTTGTCAGTATTTTTTGCCGGCCCGGCGGCATCTCATCCAGTTCAGAAACATCCATGTCACCAAAATAGACTACAGCCAATGTCCTCGGTATGGGAGTCGCCGTCATAGTGAGGATATCGGGGTTATTTCCCTTCGCGAACAGCTGTACCCGCTGATCCACTCCGAAACGGTGCTGTTCATCTGTTATCACCAATCCCACATTCTCATACTCTACTGAAGGCTGCAGCACAGCGTGAGTCCCTATGATGCACCGGGCTTCTCCGGTACGTATATTTTCCAACGTGTCTGCTCTCTCCGCCGCAGAGAGCCTGCCTCCCAAAAGCACTGTGTTTATGCCGAACTTCCTGAATTTTTTCTCTATGCCCTGATGATGCTGAGCTGCCAATATCTCTGTGGGAGCCATCAAAACAGCCTGATATCCGCTTTTCACAGCTTTGAACATGGCCGTTTCCGCTATGACGGTCTTTCCGGACCCCACGTCCCCCTGGAGGAGCCGGTTCATATGTCTGGCCGAATCCATATCTTCCGATATTTCTTTCCAAACCCTTTTTTGAGCGCCGGTAAAGGGGAATTCCAATGACTCTATATATGGATCCGCATTTGCCGTCATCATCACCCCTGTACCTCCGGATCTGCTCTTCATCATGGAAAGGCCCAACTGCAGTATATACATCTCATCATATATGAGCCTTTTGGTCGCCTTCTCTATATCTTTTTCATCCTCAGGAAAATGTATGTTCTTTACTGCTTCATCAAGGCTCACCAGTCCGCTCTCCCTTATGACCTCTTTTGGCATATAGTCGTCCAGCGGCAGGGAAACAGCGAGAGCCTCTTTCACTATGTTCCTCATGAATGCCTGGGAGAGCCCTGCCGTCAAAGGGTATATGGGCAATATCCCTATTATATCCTCTTTAGTGAACTCGGGATGGACCATCTGCAGACTGCTGCCGAATGTGCTTATTTCACCGTAGAAATAGTATTCTTCATCGGCATGTATGTTTTTTGCGATATATTGACCGTTGAAAAAAACTATCTCCAGTAACCCCGTATCATCTGTTACTGTCAGTTTGAGTCTTTTTTTGCCCCACTTTCCGTAAAGACCTGACTTATCCACGGCAAGGACCCTGGCTTTCACCAGCGCTTTATTGCCTGTCTCCAATCTGTCCAAAGGAGTGACGGTCCTTCTGTCCTGGTATTTTCTCGGGAAATATAAAATCAGGTCCTCTGTGGTTTCTATCCCCAGACGACCCAGCTGTTGTCCTCTTTTGAGGCCTACTCCTTTCAAGTCACACACGTTCCTGATCGTCATAGGTTTTCACGACCTCTATATTTCTCTTGGCGATGTTCTTTGATATCGTTCCGGTCACCATGATCGAGACACTTTCCGGACGGAATCCGAGAGAATCAAGGAAACCGTCATGTATCATCTCTATCATCTCATTCGTTACGGCGGCTATGCTGGTGCCGAACTTCACAGCGATATAAACGGTCACTCTCGGATAAGTCTCATTACATTCCACTTCCACCGATGCCTGTTCATTGCTGTACCCGAATCGTGATCCTGAACTTACGAATTTGCCCCTTGGGTTGGTCAAAAACACCTTTCCCTCAAAGGCGTCCGCAGATTCTTTCACGATGGCGCTCATGGCGGCTTTCGTCACCAGTATCTCGCCCTGTTCTGTTTTGATGCTGTAATTCTCTTCACTCATTCGTTCGTTTCCCCGATCACCACGTCGCCGGGCACGCCCCGATCCAAAGGCAAACTGCTTTCCTTGTCCTACATCCGGCCTGTCACAGTGTTCCTTCTCTGCCGTAGGGCCGAAAAGTAAAAAGTTCCGTGCCGTCGGCACAGAACCGGTTTTTTACTAAATGGCACGATTTACTTTGCCTGATTTGATGCACTTTGTGCATACGTTGGCACGTCTCACTTTGCCGTTGTCCTCAATGCGGATATTCTGGATATTGGCATTCCATTTCCGTCTGGTACGTCTCACTGAGTGTGAAACGTTGTTGCCGGACGTCTGTCCTTTACCGCATATTTCACATCTTCTTGACATCTGTCGCTCCCTCCTTGTTAGGTATTTTAAGCTTTCGCGTAATTTTCTCGAACACTCGATATTGTACCACAGCCATAAGATTCACACAAGGATTTTTTACACCATCTTGTATATACTTAAATGTCAATATTTATTGCCAAAAAATCTTGTAAACTTTTTTGTAACAATATTTAACCTAAAATGGATAAAATCTACAATACCTACTACAAAAAGCAGTTTGATTACTCTTGTTTTAATGGTTTTGCGGATTGATTATAAGCCAAAAAACGGATCACTGATCCGCTGTGTCTAAGTTATATTTCCCCTGTCACTAACTCTCAAAGTGACAGGTTAGGAAATGAGTTTACTTATCTCTTTATCAAATAATTCTCTTGATGCTTTTCCATCAAACATTTGACGAGGATAATTATTGATCCATGCCTCAATATCTTTAATGACGTTGCGATTTAAAACTTTGTCGAAGTCGCTACTTTTTGGCAGATGTCTTCTTACAAGTTTATTCTGATTTTCATTACTCCCACGTTCCCATGAAGGATATGGATGGCAATAAAATACCGTTTCTATATGTTTGCCTTTTTGTATGGATAAAACTTTCGGATCAGCAAACTCGGGACCATTGTCTACGGTTATAGTTTTGAAAATTTTGCTACACTCTTTGCCATATCTTTTTTTGACCCTGTTGATAGCTTTACGGACTTCCTCAACAGTAGTACGATTAAGGACTTCCATTATTTCAAACCGTGTTTTTCTTTCGGTTAAAACTAAAATACTTTTCTTATTTGTGTTTTGGCCTTTCACCGTGTCTAATTCACAATGGCCAAACATTTCTCTATCAAGAACATTCTCCGGGCGTTTTTCTATAGACGTACCGGCCGCCACCCTTCTTACCTGTCTTATAACTTTTCCTCTTTTCCCTTTCCGTCTATATGGAGTATCTGGCATGGTTAAGCTGTAGAATATATCGCCTTTTTTGATGTATGAATAAATGGTATTTACAGATTTGATTTCTACTAAAAAATCCCTTTTCCTTTCTCGTGCTTTTTGCAGGGCTACCCACGGCGAAGATTTGTTGGTTAAAATTTCGTCTTCAATAAAATCTGCCAGAGCATAATCTTCTTCTATTTTAAGCCCCGGTCCTTTTTTCTTTAAGTTATTTCTATACCGTTTTTCTGCTCCGTCTGGATTATAGCGGATCTCCGTTGTTAAATCGCTATTTGTATGGATATATGTAGACCGTTTAAGCTCCTTATACACGGTGCTTTCATGTTTGCCGATGATTTTAGCAATTTCAGACACCTTATAATTGTCCCGTATTAAACGGTCAATGAGTAATCGGTCATTGAAAGATAAATGTGTAAAATAAGCACCCATTACGCAACCCTCTTTCTTTAACATATCTCTATGTAAAAGCACATAGAGCCCTTCCTAAACATTTTTTGGTGCGTTCCCCTATCGGGTGTGAGTAGATTATAAAACATATGTTCGTTAAAAACAATAAAAAATCCCCGGCCAAATGGCCGGGGTACTACTTCGTGACACGATGGCACGAAGTTGTCTTGATGTCATGCATTGAATCGGCGTATCAAGAAAAAGTTCCGTTCTTGCTACAAGTTAACTTTACCGTTCGAGTTACTGTTTTTGTCGTTACTCCACCCACTACTTTTTTTGCAGTAGCAGTTGCTTTTGCAGTACTGCCACTTTTACTTGCACTCTTGCTTTGAATGTGCCAGTAAACACCAGGGGCCGCCGCTGTAACGGTAGCATCAGTGCATCTTGATGATGTTCCATCATACTTAAAAGTTCCTGTGACTTTCACATACCATAATGTAGTTCCGCTACTACTCATATATTTTGATGTTTTACTTTTGGTAATAACATTGGATTCCGCAAACAAAGTCGTTGCTAGTGGCCCGTCCTCAATCACAGTCTCAATATAACTACCATCCGGAAGATATTCAATTTGCACTTCTTTATTTGTGCCAGCAAAAGAAATACTATGTAACATCATTACTAAAACAACCGCCATCAGTACAGAAAACAATCTTCTTTTAATTATCTACTACCTCCCACTTATTATTCAATTATAATTACTTCTTTAACTATATGCTCATCTTGTGCCGCCAAATAATCCATGTATGCCAGCGTAAATATAAAAATAAAGTATGCAATTACTAATGCCAAAATGATGAATATAACCCGTTTTATTACTCTTGATACAGATAACCTCTTATATAGTTCTTCGGATTCAATACTTTCCAGATAACTAAACGCCACTTCTGCCGGCTCCCCAAACTCAGATATAACATCATCAATAGTCACATCCTGATTTCGTTCAATATAGTCTTCAACATTTTCCTTGAAATCCGCTAAGAATTTTCGTTACTGCTTTCCTCGTAAGGGTAATAAGGATTTGATTTGCTTATAGTACAGTTTCAGTTCCTTCGGCATTGGGGTACTCATCCTTTCCTCTATTGCTCTAAGCCTCACCTATTGCTTCTAATATCAGATCAATCCCTTTATTTGTCTCTCTATAATCCCGTATCAATTCTTCCAGATATTCCCGTCCGCTTTCTTCGATGTGATAATACACGCGTATTTTGCGTTTACCCACTTGTCGTTTTTCCCCTGTTATATATCCCTTTTCTTCAAGTTTATATATAGATGGATATAACGATCCTTCCGGCACTCTTATACGCTCTCCTGACAATTCATATATAGTCTGTGCAGCCTTTTCCTTTTTTTAGATTACCACCTTTCAACAACAATATTACTTTCTTACTTTTTATAAAAATGTACCTTCGAAAATATAATAGCATATTCTTTTGTATAGTGTAAACTTAAAATAGTTATACTTTTACATAGATTTTCTAAATAGTTGTTGACAAAGGTCTATATGGGGTATATTATGACATCACAAACCGACCGTGTTTTGTTGAAAGGATAGTTTTAAAAAGAGAGGTGATGAATATGAATATATGAATCTAACATAAGTGTCGTATTATTTAAAAATAATTGAATTCAAGAGGGGCGTAATATATCATGAAAAAGAAAGCTATTATATATTGTTTGGCCTGTATCATGGTACTAGCTACAACAACACAAGGCCTTGCAACAACATCAAATGATGTTTCAAATGAATCTGGGTTGATTACTATTAACGAAATCGTATTAGAAAACACTCAGGCAGATGGTTTTATTCCAGGAAATAATGTTACTTCTGTAGGTTCTGTTTCTTATCATGATGCCTTAAAAGTCGAAACCGGAAACAAGGAGATAACTATTAAACTTTTCCCTACATTCGACTATCCACAGCAAGCACTGAACAATATTGCAAGTGACGTAAGCTCTATACTAAATGAAATGAGATTTACATACAACTTGCCTACATTCGATGCTAATTCTTGGGAAATGTATTACAATAAAATTCCAGATTATGAAACAATCATTGCCGGAAATTCCATAAAAGAATCTCAAACTGCAAAATTATCTGCCTTTATGGATATTTATGAAAACAATGTTAATAATGCCGGAATTCTTAATGCGCTCACGGAACAAGCCATATCCAAACATAATGATACATTTAATATCGATTCAGCATCCATGAGTAAACTCGCATTATTGCTTCCAGACGAAGGATATAAAGAACTGGTAGATAATAATATTTGTTCTCTATTATCTCCACCTATAAAGACGACTGCCTTCAATAAGTCTAATGCGATTGATTATGCTTCCACATGGGCTACAGGTCATAATACCACTTACAAAAAATATGACAACGATTGTACGAATTTTGCTTCGCAAATAAAACGAGCAGGTGGAACCAATATGGTATTTGGTGCAAACGACAGCGTTTATCAAGGTTGGTGGTTTAAGTATAATAGTGGTGCAAGGATTTCTTCACGTTCGTGGCGTATAGCACATGTATTCAAAAATTATTTTGGACACAGTTGGAAAGGCACATCCTTCAGGACTTTTTCTGAAGAATTATCTTCAGGTAAAGTAATAGGATATGATAAAACTAACGATGGCGATTGTGATCATGTTGGATTTGTAACTGATACAGGTATATTGCGAACAACAGAAGGTGTTACTTATTACAATTTCAAAGTTGCACAGCATACTACCGATTACCATCTATGGGTGCATAATGCTAATAATGGTTGGGATAAACTTCATAAAAACTATTCTAACATTAGATACTTGGTAATCAAATAAGCGAGGTGTTATATATGTCTATGAAAACACGTCCAAAAGCAATATATATCACAGGAATAGTGGCTTTATTAATTGTAATTGCTCTTATTTTAGCAATATATATATCAAGTCCATCAAGATCTGTGGAGACATTTGATAAACCCATAGACTATTTGAAACCATACAATGATATATTTGAAAAGTATCCAGAACTGGAATACGGTGTAAATCGATATGGCAAGATAATATATCTGGACCCTGACGCAGCCTTAGAAAAAACACAAGAAATCGGTAAAGATGTAATCGAGAAAGTTAAAGAACAGTCAAATTATGATTCCTCAGGGGAATTTAATTACACTTTTATTCCTGATGATATCGAAGTTTTATCTTTATATTATGAACTATCGGAGAGTGGCCAATATACCGCAGAAGAGGAACATATACTTGCCTTTATATCTATTTCCGGAGATATACTGGAAAACGGTTATAGATCCTCATACAAATTCGGTTGGTTGCCGTATATTACCTTAAAATGAAAAAGGATTGTGCCATGTCGGAGCAAATGTCCTTTGCCCCGACGTGCTTAATTTTGGAACTTTTAAAAAATCATGATGCGCCTATGATGCAAACAGGATAAATGTGGGGGAACTTGTATTAATTATAAGAAAGGGAGTGAGATACTTCGTGCCAAAATGGCACGAAGCTATTTTTTGCCGAACTCAAATTCCACTCCTGTTTTATCTGCTTTCAGTTTTAATTTAGCCGCAAATGGCTTTCCTTGCTTGGACTTAAATCCCTTGATCAGAGCTGTTGTTTTTCCACTTATTATCACTGTTGCTTGATTAGGTGTTATCTTTTTACCACATATGGTTTTCCAAACCTTAAATTCACAGCCTCCTTTCCAATTTTCGCAACAATAAGATTTAGGCGATTCGATAATGTTTGCTCCACAAACAGGACATTTGCCTAACTCGTTAGATTCTGTTGACATAGATGTTACTTTTGTGTTTGCTTTTATGACTTCCTTTATCTCAGCTCTAACCTGTGATAATACTTCGTCTATAGTACGCACTCCTTTATATACATCTTTTGTTGCTTTTCCCATTTCGGCAGTCTTTTCTTTTGACACATCAATGCCAAGTTCGTCACATGCCCGTATAAGCTGTTTGCCTCGTTCTTCTATTTTGTATGTGGATTTTTTAAGTGAAATATATCCTTTGTCTATTGCCTTTTTAATAATCCCGGCTCTGGTAGCTTCTGTACCGATTTCTACTCCACTTAGGATATTTTTATATATTTCATCTTCTGTATCCAGTTCTTTCCGGAAAGGATTTTGCAGAAATTTACCAAGGGATTCCACTGTATATGATTTAGGTGGTTTTGTTTCTGCAAGAACAGGCATAAACGCCACTTTAAGTACTTCACCTTCTTTAATGTCAGGTAGTACTTTTTCCTTATCATCATCTTTAGGTGGTTCGTAAACTTGCCATCCGGCAGATACTAATGTTTCACCCTTGATTGTAAATTCTTCTACCTGGCCAGCTTTTATTGTGGCTTTTGTTTGATTATATATGCAGTTCCGTTTAGAAAATACTGCTTTAAATCTATTTAAAATCGTACCATAACAATTCTGTTCATCTTCTGTGAGTTCTATGGCTTTCTTCGTTGTTGGTATTATGGCCGTGTGACCTTCAATTTTACTATCATCATATATTGATTTTAACTCTTTCTGCGTAAGGTCATGGGCCAGCTCATGATACTTAATAATCTTTTCCACTTCGGCTTTTTCGCCATCAGATAGATATTCAGTATTTGTTCTTGGATATGTTGTAAGCCCTTTCTCATATAGATTTTGGGCTAAGGCCAACGCCTTATCCGGGGAATATCCGTATCGCTTGTTAAGTGCGGCTTGAAGCGATGTTTGAGAAAAAAGTTTTGGGCTATTCTTTTTAACTTCTTTTTCTTCTATTTTATCTACAATAACTGTTTGATCATTTAGATTATCAGCATATGCTTTGGCATCGGTATTATTTTCTATTTCAAATTTTTCCTTGGATGTAAGTTTTATGCCGTTTACATTACTTTCTACTTTATAATATTTTTTAGGCACAAATTCAGATATTTCTTTTTCTCTTTCGTAGATGGCTGTAACTATTGCTCCAATAACTCTGCCTACATTCAAAGCTGGTTTTGCTCCCGTTTTTACGGTAGCATAACGGGAAAAATTTTTCCCAAAGTCATTGTCAATATACGCTCTAACTTGTCCTTCTTTGCGAAGTGATGCATAATCATCGTTCGGCTTACGGTTTTTAATCGCCTTACAAAGTTCTTCTGCGGACAAATTACGCCACAAAGGCCTTGTTACCGGTTTTGTGCACCCTGCCTGTTCTAGTACTATGTCAATTATTACCTGACCTTCCCGATCCGGATCTCCACAATGGATCACCTCAGAAACTTCTGGTTCATTTACCAGCCTTTTTATTGTATTATATCGTTTTCTAACTGACCCCTCATCTTTCAATACATACTCAAAACGAGCAGGAAAATATGGCAGATTTTCTACAGACCACATGTTTTTATTTCGGTTTTGTCCATAATCATTTATGTCTTTAAGTTCAAAAAGGTGTCCAAACACAGCCGTCACATAATAGTTTTGCGATACATAGTATTCTCCTTTATCCTCCACAGAAAACCTTTCTCCCTCTGTTTCGAGAGCTGACATTATACTTTTAGCCAAACTTGGTTTTTCCGCTATTATAAATTTTCTCATCTTGCTATCCTTTCCACTTCGTGCCATCGTGGCACGAAGTTATCTACTCCGCTCTGATTCGTTTGCTTTGTTTGGTCCCGGAAATCCTGTTACCTCTTTAGGCTGGATCTCTGGCAATGTTATTTTTTGTAATTCTGCATCCGAAACAAAAACTAATTCTTCAAAATCAAGATATTGTAGTTCTTTTTCTATCAATGCTTCTATATTTTCATACCGGGTGATTTTTACAGGTGTACCATCAATGATTAAACTGATACTGTAACGTAGTAAATCTACACTTGCCTCAATATCAAAGTGTCCATCTTCTGTAGTAGTATAAGCTAATCCTACATTAGTTAAATCTGAATAATCCGCAGAGACTTCCCCATACTCTTTATACATAAACTCATTTATGAGTTTTTTTGCCGCATTTAAATCAGCCATGATAGATTTCTCCTTTCTTTAACTTCGTGACATCGTGGCACGAAGTTAAGCAATAAAAAAACGTGTGCAGACGCATCACGCTGTTTCTATATGTACCCACTAAAATCATGCGAGTAGCCACAGGGGCAGTGCGATCAGCACTACCCCCACGAGCATACCCACAAATAAGAGTGGTTTTGTTATGAGTGAACCTCCTACCTTTAACGGCTTTTGGCTTCTGAAAAGCAAGGCCGATAAGAAGAAGAGGATCGCACCAAATAGAATTATATATATGGAAAAGTTGGTCATCTGTTACCTCCCTTTTCGGTTTTGTTTGATTCCCTTATTTCTGCACACTTTATATGCACAAATAAAGGAATATTTGTTTGATAATAAATAATGGTAAGGAAAATACCCGGTCCTATTTCCCACCACAACAAAGCTGTCAGTTTTTGAACATCTCGCTTCGGCAGCGGGATTGCTGATTTTGCTGTGGCGGCTCAGCTCACCTGTAGTAATCCCCTCAAATGGTCCTGACCGGGCACGGTCCCATCTGCCTTACGGCCCTGGGAGGACACAACACCTTTCTACTATATGCTGTGTTTATGGTTCGTTTTATGCGGGAAGCCTTTGCCCTTTCTGTTCGGAGGCTCGATATAGTTTTTGTATAAAGTCATTATTCCACCATCCCATCTCGTCACATGTACTTCATCTTTGGTTGGTCTAACTGATCATGGAGTAGTCTATCAAAGGATGACGAAAAAATATGTTACATATGTAACACAGAAAATCTTTTGATTTTCTCATCTTTCCGCCGGATCTTTTTTTTCGTCAAAATCAAGGATGGTATAGGTGGTCCTTTTGAAATCTATGATGTGCTCCCGTCTCATGGCATTGAGTTCTCTGGAAAGTGCACTGCGATTCGCACACAGATACTGGACGAATCTTTCCTGAGTCATACCTATGTCAAAAGTTTTCTTCCCCCGTTTCTCGCCGATTATGCTCAGATAGGTCAATATCCTTTCCCTCAGCGTCCGCTTTGAAAGGGTATCTATCTTGTACATCATTTTTATGCTCTCATCAGAGAGTATATTGATCAGATTGTCATATATCCTGTCTCGTATGCTTACTCCCAACAAATCGCGATCCAACAGTCTTTTGTAAGCGAAAAACACCACCTGGCAGTCCGTATCGGCAGAAAGCATACACGGACTTGTACAGAAGGTGGACGACACCGCCTCCAATCCCACTATCTCTGTTTCTTTCAGGATCTTTATTATCTGAGCTGTTCCGTCATAGTGGTACTTCGTCCCCGTTATTACCCCTTCTTTTATTATCCCTATACTTTTGACCACATCTCCCTGCCCTATGACAGTTTCATTTTTCTCATAGGTCTTCAAAACAGGCGAAACAGATCCGCAGATAAGTTCAAGCTCTCTGTTGCTCAAACCTTTGAACAAAGCGGAATCCCATATCGCCCGGACATCAAGATTCATTATGTCCCCCTGCCTGCATCTCCACTTTTTCGAACTTTTCACATCATTGGATTCTACCACATACGGAAAAACGGGAGTGTTGCACATGCAACACTCCCGCAGTCTATATCGCTTTAGCCTACGCAGCAAAAAGGGAAGCCTCTTCACTTCCCTTCAAGTCCTATATTTCCCATATACTCCCTGGCAAGGATCATCCGCCCCGTCCTTCTGGTCTCGTTCATGTCTATTATCCTCTGGTTGGCGCTGCCTCTGAACTGCAGAGTCAGGTTTTTTTCTTTCTCTATGAAAGGGCCATCTATGAGCAGATCGCTGAGTTCCAGCAGCGTCTTTACGTCTCCATCCTTTTCTGACATCACCTGTAACTGTTCATATGTATATCCCGTGAAGACCACTATATCCATAGAACTTTCTGCTTTTATGATCTCTGCCAGCCGGCTGAACCCTCCTGCCTGGCAAAAAGGCTCGCCTCCGCTGAAGGTGATACCTTTCAGCATGGGGTTTTTCAACGCCAGATCCGCGATGCTTCTTATGCTGACAGTTTTTCCGCCGTCGGAGGGCCATGTTTCCGGATTGTGGCACCCTCTACATCTGTGAGGGCATCCCTGACAGAACACGGTCATCCTTAACCCTGGTCCGTCCACTATGGATTCTCCCACCAGCCCCGCCAGCCTGAGTTCAGTTTGCATTTGCGGCCTCACCGGGGATCATCCTCTTTATGTGTTCGGAACCTTCATCGTCGTCCTCTCTCCTGCCACAGCAAGGACACACATCGTCGATTATGCCTGTATATCCGCACACCGGATCTCTGTCCACCGGATGATTTATGGAACCATATCCCACTCCGCATTCCTTCATGTATCTCACCACCTGTTCGAAGGCTTCAAGATTCTTGCAGGGATCTCCATCCAGCTCCACATATGTTATATGTCCCGCGTTGGTCAGGGCGTGATAGGGTGCTTCTATCTTTATTTTTTCAAAGGCATTTATATCGTAATACACCGGCACATGGAAAGAGTTGGTGTAATATTCTCTGTCCGTGACTCCTTCTATCTTTCCGTATCTTTCCTTGTCCATCCTTACGAACCTGCCTGACAGACCTTCGGCCGGCGTCGCGATGAGGGTATAGTTCATACCTGTTTTTTTGGACATTTCGTCTACTTTCTTCCTCATGAATCCTACGATCTCCAATCCCAGTATCCTGGCCTCTCTGCTTTCTCCGTGATGGGCGCCTATGAGAGCCTTGAGACATTCGGCAAGTCCGATGAACCCTACGGTAAGGGTCCCATGCTTGAGGACCTCTCCCACTTTATCGGAAGGCTTCAGTTTATCGGAGTCCAGCCATACTCCCTGTCCCATGAGGAAAGGATAATTAAGGACCTTCTTTCCCGCCTGTATCTTATATCTCTCATAGAGCTGGTCCATACAGAGATCTACCATCCTTTCGAGCTGCTCAAAGAAAAAGTCCACATCTCCGTTGGATTTTATTGCCAGCCTAGGCAGGTTGACAGAAGTGAAGCTCAGGTTCCCTCTGCCTCCGACCACCTGTCTCGAGGGATCGTACACGTTGCCTATGACCCTTGTGCGGCAACCCATATATGCCACTTCCGTATTATGATCCTCCGGGTCATAGTATGCCTTGTTGAAAGGAGCGTCTATGAACGAGAAATTAGGAAAAAGCCTTTTAGCCGAAACCTTGCAGGCCAGCTGGAACATGTCGTAATTCGGCTCTCCCAGGTTGAAGTTTATCCCTTCCTTCACTTTGAATATATTTATGGGGAAGATGGCCGTCTCGCCATTGCCGAGGCCGGCCTCTGTTGCCAACAGTATGTTCTCTATTATCAGTCTCCCTTCAGAACTGGTATCCGTACCGTAGTTTATGGAACTGAACGGGATCTGGGCCCCTGCTCTGGAATGCATAGTGTTCAGATTGTGCACGAAAGCCTCCATGGCCTGATATGTGGCTCTCCTGACCTCTTTATTGGCATATTTCCTGGCTTTTTCCTGCAATACAGGTATTTCTTCCTCTTCGAGCCATTCCCGCAGATAGGGAGCCTCTGCCTGATCGTAACCGTTGTCATTGTCTATCGTAGGGAAGATCCCCTGTTCTTCCATGATCTTCTTTCCGTATGCTTTGACTTTTTCTACCGAATCTTCCACGTTATGCAAAAGATCCAGCAGCTTGCCCATGTTGGTCCAGTAAAGCTTCCTGTAAGTCTTTTTCACTCCGTTGGCCATGCCGTAGTCGAAGTCCGGTATGCTCTGACCGCCATGCTGGTCGTTCTGATTGGACTGTATGGCTATGCAGGCCAATGCCGCATAGCTCTGTATATCGTTGGGTTCACGCAAAAAACCATGGCCTGTAGAAAATCCGTTTTTGAAAAGCTTTTCTATATCTATCTGACAGCATGTAGTGGTGAGAGTCAAAAAATCCAAGTCGTGTATGTGTATGTCTCCCTCTCTGTGAGCCTTGGAATGAGCCGGTTTCAACACATACATCTCATAGAACTGCTTGGCGCCTTCAGAACCGTATTTCAACATGGTCCCCATGGCGGTGTCTCCGTCGATATTGGCGTTCTCTCTCTTCACGTCGTTGTCCTTAGCATCTTTGAATGTGAGATCCTCATAGGTCTTCATCAGACGGGTGTTCATATCTCTGATCCTGGTGCGTTCAGCTCTGTAGAGTATGTATTCCTTTGCAGTCCTGGCATGGCCGTTCTCGATCAGGATCTTTTCCACCGTATCCTGTATCTCTTCCACAGAGGGGGTCTCCTTCTTCAGGTCGTTCACTATATATTCTTCAACTTTCTCAGCCAGTTTTTGAGCAGTCTCTTTGTCCCGTCCTCCCAGGGCCTCCGCCGCTTTGTAAATGGCGTTGGTTATCTTGGAAATATCGTAGTCCACTGTCCTGCCGTCTCTTTTCTTGATTTTAGTTATCATCGTAGTTCCCTCTCCTGTTACATCTGCTGGTTCCGGTTTCATATCTGCCTTCAAACCTGTCGTGCCGGGTCTCATATCGCCTCACAAAGTCCCGCCGGGCTCTTTTCCGCCGACATGAAAGCATGAGCACATATTTTCTACCCCGCCATTTTGTTTCTAAACTGCTTTTTCCCCAGATGTAACTATATATTGTGTTTTATCTTTTAACATTGAAATATTATACCTACATATATACCCAAGTCAACGATTGAGGATAAATTTCCGGCCAAAAAAACAAGTTTTTATTACTTGTCAATATTACATTTATGTAAAGTAATAATTGTTTTGCCAGATCTGTTTTATTAAGTTATAATATCAGTGCTGAAAAAATGGAGGCAAACAATATGGTCAAAAAAACATTATCGACTTTTTTGGCGGTCATCTTGACGATTTCCATCGCTCTGGGCTTTACCGCATGCGGCGGTCCCTTTGATGAGACCTTCGAAAAAGACCTCCGCTCTGATGTGTACGATATATATGAGGAACTGAAACTGGTATATGATGATGCGAATTCCACCGCTGAGGTTTTTGCCTGGCTGGAAAACTGGGGAGAAGTCAATGATTTCTACGTCAACAGGACTTCCGACGACTCCCTGATACTCCGCAAACCTTCTACCGAAGGATATTCTGATGCTCCCTCCTCTACCATACAATGTCCCGTTTCTCTGCAACAGACCCGGAACAGATGTGTGGAGAGCGCCATAGCGATGGCTGTCGCCTGCAGCGCACCTGACCACGGAGCTCTGACTCTGATGTTCACAGGACGTACCAATGGTGAACTCAACGGCGTTACCGCCATACCGAAACGATATATAAAGAGAAGCGACAACCTCATAAATCTTTGCTACAGCGGTCACTCTTCCCTGTTTACTGCAGGGGCAGCTACTTCTCGATACCGGATCAGCGATGAACTGAGCAAAACACCGTCTTCTGCTACCAACGGATACAAAATAACCATCAAAGGTATGCAGACCGGTGATACGGGAGACCGGTCCTACATAAGCAGCAATCCCATAAGAGTGTTGGGTGACTTCCTGAGCGGCTGCATTTCGAGAGGGATGTATCTAGAACTCATAAGCTTCGAATCAGATGCGCCGGCAGGATATTACCCTACTTCTGCAACTCTGGAAGTCGCGGTCAGCAACGGCGACAATAAATCTTTTCTTTCCCGGTTGGAATCAGCCATAGAAAATTTCAGTGAAAACAATTCCGATGAGAACGAGGATTCGGAATTCTCATACAGCTCTATAGATGTCCCCTCTCAGGTGTTCTCTTCTGAAAGCACATCTTCCATCACAGGTCTTATGTACACTCTTCAGGAAGGTATATATGCCTATGAGGATGAAGAAGAAAACGGAACGCCCGTTGCCGTGCAGAACACTTTTTCTATCAGCACGTCCGGCGGGAAGCTGAAGATGGGCATAGTTGGCAGAAGTCTGGAGCCTGACGTATTGAGAGATATGGACAACAGCATTGAACAGACATGCTATCTCAACGATGTGGCGTTCGATATAGTTTATACATCGTCATTGTGGTCCAGAGAATACAACAACCCTCTGGCCGACAGCTTGAGGGTCGCTACGTCACAAAATGATTTGGATCTGGAACCATCATCGTCGTTCATGGAGACAGAATGCGGATATTTCCAGGCCGTCAGTCCTAATCTCGACATAGTCTCTCTGGGAGTGAACATCGATGACATGTATGAATTCACCATATCTCTGATCTCATATATGCAGAGTCTGGGCACACCTTCCCAGACCCTGGATACTGTTGAATGAAATATATACCGGTCAGGTCTGCCTATATGCTGCAGGTCCTGACCGGTATATCTCGCCTTCTTCCTTAATCCTATATTTTCAGTCCCGTCACTTGTTCAAAATGCTCCGGATCTGTATTTCCCTCTGTGCTGAAAAGAAGGATCACCGAATCCTCATCGAATCCCATGGCTTTTTTTTGGTCTCCATATTCTTCTCTCTCCAATATTCTGAGAAGAAGGCCCAGATCCACCGCGCCCGATTCTCCCGAAATCAGCAGGGGGTCGTCCCCTTCGGGATGGGCACTCTTTTTCATGCCCTCTATGGTCACACTGTCCGGACAGGATGCGAACCATGATGCGTTGTCCCTTAAAATAGGCCAGGTGAATATATTCGGAGAACCGCAGTTGAGACCTGCCATCAGAGTGTCACTGCCATCTGTTATACACGTGTATTCCCCCTTTTGGGCAGAAAGTAAGTGACATTCTGAACCGTTGGCTTCAACAATCACGGTCACCGGCGGTTTCCCTTCATATCTGTCCACAAAATATCCAAGCACCCCGCCGGCCATAGAGCCTACACCGGCCTGGAGGAACATGTGTGTCACTTTTTTCTCTCCCGCTTTTTCAAGCTGTTTCATGGCTTCATCTGCCATAGTGGTATATCCCAAAGTGATGTTGTTCGGGATCTCTTCATATCCTTCGAATCCCGTATCCTGCACGAGATGATATCCGTTTTCTTCCGCAAATCTTCTTGCCATTTCGACGCATCCGTCATATGTTTCATCGGTGATCTGGCAAAACGTATCGCCTATGGATCTTATAGCCTGTGCCCGGACCTCCACTGTTCCTTTAGGCATGAACACATAAGCCTTTCCCCCGCATCTGTGAGCGGCCCACGCCACTCCTCTTCCGTGATTCCCATCTGTGGCCGTAACGAACACTCTGTTCGCCGGACCGTCTTTTTCTATGATCTTGTGTATGGCATATGAGCCTCCGAGGCCTTTGAACGCATTGAGCCCGAACCTTTTGGATTCGTCTTTCACGTATATCCCTTTCACTCCCAGTCTTTCAGCAAGACTGCCGAGGGACAGGAGGGGTGTGGGGGCATATTCTTCCATGGATGTATGGAACTCTTTCACGTCTCGGTATGCTTCCTCATTGAAAAAATCCGGCAGTCCCTTTCCCACCGGTCTCGCTTTTACGAATTTTATCCTGTCACCCATTTTTTCCTCCTTTACCGATATAGTTTTCCTCTCCTACAAGAGCCTTGATCTTTTCGACGAACTCCGGCGAACCGTCTGTGCCCGTTCCCGGAGACGTCTGTATCTTTTTGGGTTCTATGTCATGTCTCATTATTATCAAGGGTTCGTTCCCTCTGTGCTCCTTCATTATCTCCGCTATTTTATCAGTGGTTTCCCTGTCATCCATGGTTTCAGGTATGTGTATGCAGGGAAGAGTTTCTCTTTCTCCTGTTTTCCCACTGTTTTTGATCTCTTTCAGATCTTCGATGCTCTCCGCGAGGATCTTCGGCGTCTCATCCTCCTTGAGATCCACCCGCCCCCGTATCATCACTATTTTCCCTTCTTCCGTCAATGAAGAGTATCTTTCATAGACTGAAGGGAACACTATGACCTCTAAACTGCCTGTAACATCTTCCATGTCCACGAAAGCCATCATTTGATGTTTTTTCGTCACCAGAGTCTTTCTCCCCGTTATGACGCCTCCCACCTTCACTATGCTGCCGTCTCTTATATCCGCCTGCCCGGCACGGCTTTTTTCATCATCGTTTTCAAGGAGTCTCTGGGCTTCTTTGAGATCCTCGATCTTTACTGATGAACAAGCCCTCAGCACATCCTCGTAATCATCAAGGGGATGTCCTGAAATATAAACACCAAGGTATTCTTTCTCCATTTCCATGAGTACATCCTCATGGAAATTTTCCACTTTCGGAAGATCAGCCACAGCTGATATCTTTTCCATCTCTTCCGTATTGGTATCGAAAAGAGAAAACTGTCCCTGAAGGTTCTTTCTCTCTGCAAGCTGTGCTTCTTCGATCAGTCTGTCGCAGACGCCTAAAAGAGCTGCTCTATTTGGCTCTATGGAATCCAAGGCGCCGGCCCTGATAAGGCTTTCTATGGATTTTTTATTCACCTTCATGATATCCAGTCCGTTTATGAAGGACGATATGTCTTTGGGCACGGATCTTTCCCTGGCTTCTATTATGGCCTCCACCACTTTTTCCCCTACGTTCTTGATAGCAGAAAGACCGAACCTTATCTTTCCGTCCACCACGGTGAATCTGCCCACGCTCTCCTTCACGTCAGGCGGCAACACCTCTATGCCCATTTCATTGCAGTTCTTGATGTATTTGTATGTCTGAGCCGGATCCCCCATGACGCTCGTCAACAGGGCTGCCATGAATTCAGCAGGATAATGCACCTTGAGATATGCAGTCTCATAGCCTATGACGGCATAGGCCGCGGCATGTGATTTATTGAAGGCATACTCTGCAAAGCTTATCATCTGATCATATATCCTCTTCGCTGCCTCCTCAGGCACTCCGTTCCTCACGGCTCCGGGGATCTCTATATTTCCGTCTTCGTCCTTTTTTCCGTAAATAAAATACTCCCGCTCCTCCATCATCTGTTCCTTTTTTTTCTTGCTCATAGCACGTCTCACAAGATCTGAACGGCCGTAGCTGTAACCGGCCAGATCTCTCACGATCTGCATGACCTGCTCCTGATAGACCATACAGCCATATGTGACGGAAAGTATGGGTTCTAACGATCTGTCTATGTACTCGATGGAGTCCGGATCTTTCTTGTTCTTTATATATGTGGGTATGGAAGCCATAGGACCCGGTCTGTAAAGAGATATCCCCGCCACTATATCTTCAAAGCAGTCCGGCTTCAGACTTGTCATGAACGAAGTCATACCTGCGCTTTCAAGCTGGAATACTCCCTGAGTGTTTCCCTTGGAGATCATTTCATACACTTTCGGATCATCGTAATCCATGTTTTCCAAATCCACTTTCACACCATGCTCTTTCTCTATCATCTCGAGGGCATCCCTTATGACAGTCAGGTTCCTGAGGCCGAGAAAATCCATTTTCAGGAGCCCCAGTTCCTCTATCGTAGTCATGGTGAACTGAGTGGAGATACCCTTGTCGGCAACTATGAGAGGCACATATTCATCGATATCCTTTTTGGATATGACCACTCCGGCCGCGTGAGTCGAGGAATGTCTCGGCATGCCTTCTATGGCCATGGAAATATCCAGTATCCTCCTTACGGTATCGTCGTTCTCGTATTTTTCCCTGAGCTCATCGTTTATTTCCAGCGCCTGTTTTATAGTTATATTGAGCCTGTTGGGTATGGCCTTGGCTATGGCGTCGGTATCACCATAGGAAACACCCATCACACGTCCCACATCCTTTATCGCCGCCTTCGCTTTCATTGTGCCGAACGTGATTATCTGGGCCACTTTCTCCTTACCGTATTTCTCCACCACATAGTCGATGACTTCCTGCCTTCTCTCATAGCAGAAATCTATGTCGATATCCGGCATGCTGACTCTTTCTGGATTCAAAAATCTTTCGAATATGAGATTATATTTTATAGGGTCTATATCTGTGATCCTGAGACAATAAGCTACCAGGCTTCCGGCGGCGCTGCCTCTTCCCGGCCCTACCACTATCCCGTTTTGCTTCGCATAGTTTATGAAATCCCAGACTATGAGAAAATATTCGACATAGCCCATGTCCTCTATGGTCGAAAGCTCATATTCCAATCTCTCTTTCAGCTCACGCCCTTTAGGAGTATCTTTGTCTCCATCTTCGGGATAACGCTCC
Source organism: uncultured Bacillota bacterium (assembly GCA_949284065.1). Lineage (GTDB taxonomy): Bacteria > Bacillota > Clostridia > Peptostreptococcales > Anaerovoracaceae > CASDUO01. The sequence continues at coordinate 15,988 of CASDUO010000018.1, read as the reverse complement.
CTGAGTCCGTTGAAGCACAATTTTCTGAGATAGCCCTCTTTTGTTTCTCCTTGGGGAACGTCGTATTCGGGGAGATGGAGGTTGTGAAAATCGAAATCGAAACTGCATCTTTCGGCTATCTTTGCCGTATTGTCGCAAGCCTCGGGAGCAGCTGCAAAGATCCTGCGCATCTCCTCTTCGCTTTTCAGATAGAACTGATCGTTGGGGAACCTCATCCTGTCCGGCTCATCCAAAGTCGTCGCAGTCTGTATGCACAAGAGGATATCATGATCGTCGGCATCCCTGCGCTCCACATAGTGCACGTCGTTGGTGGCTGCGAGAGGTATACCCGTTTCCCTGCTCAGTCTTATGAGCTCCGGGTTTATCCTGGCTTGGTCCTCCAATCCCTGGTCCTGTATTTCCAGATAGTAGTTATCTTTGCCGAATATATCCCTGTACTCCAGTGCGACTCTCCTGGCTTCTTCATAATCACCCCTGTGAAGCTCCTGTGCCACCTGTCCTGCTATGCACCCCGAAAGACATATTATGCCCCGGCTGTGCTTTCGCAGCACATCCGTATCGACTCTGGGCTTATAGTAAAAGCCTTCCGTATATCCGAGAGAAACGATTTTGATAAGATTATGATATCCTTCACTGTTTTCGGCCAGCAGTACCAAGTGATACTGATTGCGGTCCACTTCTCTGTCCCGGTCGGATCTCGTCCTTGTAGCCACATATACTTCACAGCCTAAAATAGGCTTTATACCTTCTTTTTTACACTCTTTATAGAAATCGACGACCCCGAACATGACTCCGTGATCAGTTACGGCCAAAGAGTCCATTCCCAACTCTTTCGCCTTGGAGACCACCTTTTTTATCTGAGAAAAGCCGTCTAAAAGGGAATACTCTGTATGGAGATGTAAATGTGTGAAACTCATTATTTATCCTTGTTTTCCTCTGGATCTTTCCTGTTTGCAGCAGCCAGTTCTTTTATTTCATCCCACTTGCTGCACACGAACTCATATGCGCCCGGCCTGTGAGGCAATGTGCAGCCTGAGCAGTCTTTCACATCGTTTTCTATATACTTGAAATTCCCTCCGCACTTTTCCCCCAAGGGGTAGAGAGGACAAAAACAGAAGAGGCAGTTGAACTCTTCTGCTTTTATTCCCTTGTGGCAGGGAAAATATTCACATTGTTTGTTCTGGAAAAATTTGAATCTGTCTTCGCTCATATATGTATTTCCTTCCTGCAGCTCAGCGTTTCCTTCTGATGTTGTCCTTTCCGGCAGATCTAACTGCGGCTTCAGCATCTGAAGCTTCTTTTTTCTTATCCAGATGATACTTGATGAAGGCGAACCCCCAATATATGAAAAAAGCCACAGCTACTAAAGCTATGAAATCCTTCGTGGTTTCCATGAACCCCATCATGTTCCCCATGAACATGAAGCCCATGACGAATATCCAAAAATATATTATCTTACCTAAAAGCGTTTTTCCCATTTCATGTTCCTTTCGACCTTTTCACGGCATGATTATACCACAGGGTGCCTGTCCTGTGGAAGTCCAAGAAAGTATCCTGAACCATATATACACCGTGTCCCATCTCACAGATCTCCTGCCTTGCCTATTATCAAGGGCCTTTTTACGGGTCTTCCACCGATCTTCACCGCCTCCATATAGAGTTTTTTCCCTTTCATGAGCTTTTCTTCGTCATGGGCATATACAGTTGCCAGGATCTCACCCAGCTTCACCGTCTCCCCTTCTTTTTTGTGGAGGTAGATACCGGCGGCAAGGTCCACGTCGTCTTCCTTTTTCTGTCTCCCTGCCCCTGTCATGCTCACCGCTTCTCCTATGAGGCCAGCATGGAGACGGTTCACATAGTATGTGTCACAGTCTGCCTTTCCGGCAGCCATATCTTCCGTAAAGCGGATATTTTCTTCGACGCCGGCTTTTGGGAACACGCCGCTGTCATATATGACAGCCGGATCCCCCTTTTGGCCCTCGATGAGTTCTCTCATTTTTTCCAGGGCTTTCCCGTTCTCTACGGCCTTTTCCGCCTTGTATATCCCTTCCTGATGAGTCTCTGCCTTTCCTCCTGCCGCTATCATAGCCCCTGCCAAAGTAACCGACAGTTCTGTTATATCGCCGGGACCATGGCCTTTCAGTGTTTCTATGGCCTCTGCCACTTCCAGACTGTTTCCGACGGCCCTTCCCAGAGGCTGTTCCATATCGGTTATCAGAGCTATCATCCTTTTCCCGGCGCATTTTCCTATCTTTACCATGGCCTCTGCCAGCCTTCCGGCCTCTTCTTCACTCTTCATAAAGGCTCCGCATCCGCATTTCACATCGAGAACGATGGCATCACTGCCGCTTGCCAGTTTTTTGCTCATTATGCTGGAGGCTATAAGGCCTGTATTTTCGACTGTTCCCGTCACGTCACGGAGGGCGTACAGTATTTTATCGGCTTTTGCCACCTGAGCGGTCTGGCCCGTTATTGCTATCCCTGTCTCATTGACCCGGTCCTCGAACTCTTCCATCGTGAGGGATACTTTGAATCCAGGTATGCTTTCCAGCTTATCCACCGTTCCTCCCGTCATGCCCAGTCCCCTTCCGCTCATTTTAGGAACAGGCACCCCGCAGGCTGCCGCTATAGGGCCCGCTATCAGCGTGGTCTTGTCCCCGACCCCGCCGGTGCTGTGCTTGTCGACCTTTATGCCCTCTATCCCGGAAAGATCTATGATTTCGCCGGATCTTTTCATAGCATCGGTCAGTAAAAAAGTCTCCTCTTCATCTATGTCGTTGAGATATACAGCCATCAAAAATGCTGCGATCTGATAATCGGCTATAGTTCCCCGGGTCATTTCGCATATAAAAAAATCTATTTCTTCTTTCGATAGCCTTTTTCCGTCTCTTTTCTTTTTTATGATATCTATCCCGTTCATATACTGCCTCTCTTCATTTCCATGATCAAAGCATGCTCTTTCCGCAGGGAGGCGGTTCACATCCCAGGACCTCCGCCAAAGTAGCACCTATATCTGCGAAGCTGTCTCTCGTCCCCAGATCGTTGCCTTTCTCTATCCTCTCGCCCCACATCACTAGCGGCACATACTCCCTGGTATGATCTGTTCCCGTAAAAGTAGGATCGTTGCCGTGATCGGCAGTGAGTATCAGTATATCGTCCTCACTCATGGCTTCCATTATATCCGGGATCCTTTTATCGAAAGCTTCTATGGCTCTCCCATACCCCAGCGGATCCCTCCTGTGTCCGTACTTTGCATCGAAATCTACCAGGTTGGTGAATATGAGACCGGAAAAGTCCGTTTCCAACGCTTCGATGGTCTTATCAACTCCGTCCTCATTGCTCACAGTATGGACCGACGTGGTTATGCCTTTACCGTTGAATATATCGTTTATCTTCCCTATGGCATGGACCCTTTTGCCTGCGGCTTCCAGTTTATCTAAAACCGTATCTTCCGGCGGAGAGACGGAATAGTCTTTTCTGTCTGCTGTCCTTATCCTTTTTCCGCCTTCCTTCACGTAAGGCCTTGCTATGACTCTGCCGCAGGCCCAGTCCCCCACCAGCATCTTTCGCGCCGTGGCACACATATCATACAGTTCCTCAAGGGGTATGACGTCCGTGTTGACTGCGATCTGAAAGACGCTGTCGGCAGAGGTGTATACTATGGGACTTCCCGTGCTTTCATGGATATGGCCCAGTTCTTCTATTATGGCCGTGCCTGAAGCCGGGTGATTCCCTATGACCTTCCTTCCTATTTTTTTTTCAAAAGCCGCAATGAATTCAGCCGGGAACCCCTCCGGATATGTTTTGAACGGTATCTTGCTGATGAGACCTGCTATTTCCCAATGGCCCACGGTAGTGTCCTTGCCTGCGGACTTCTCCCCGAGACGGCAAAAGGTCCCTTTTGGGTATTTTATTCCCAGACGCCCGCCTGCAACGCCATAGATGTTGCAAAACCCCAGGCTCTGCATGTTCTTTATATCCAGATCCTTTACGGTCTCCGATATATGTCCGAATGTATCCGCACCTGCATCTCCGAATCCATCTGCATCGGGAAGCGCCCCGATACCCAAGCTGTCCAAAACTATGAGCACTGCTCTTTTGATTTCTTTCATGATATATCTCACATCCCCCTGTCCGTCATTTCCACATATACCCGATCTCTACCTGTCATCCTTTATCAAGGCCGGCCGGCAGTTCAGATAGTCAAGTGAAACCAGCTTATATTCCACATTGTTCAGATAACCCATGAATCCGTTCCCATATGCCTCTTCCCCGTGAAGATGTCCGTATACCACCGTATCCACCTTATATTCTGTGAAAAGATCTGTGAATCCGGAAGTCTGGAGCTTGTCGTTAGTGGGAGGAAAATGTATGGCGAATATTATTTTTTCCGCTCCTTCCTCTCTGGCCGCCTGAAGGGATCGTTCGCAGCGCAACAGCTCTCTGTCATATATCTTCCTGTCTGCGGCGGTAAAGCCTTCATTGCCGGGACAGAGCCACCCTCTGCTGCCGCATATGCAGTGGTCTCCGTATCTGAAACATGTATTCTGAAGAAAAGTCATGTCGTCATAAAGGCTGTTCAGTCTGGTTATACTGTTCCACCAAAGGTCATGATTGCCTTTTATGAGTACTTTCTTCCCCGGAAGCTCTGATATGAAGTCCAGGTCCGGAACGGCCTCGTTGAATTTCAGCCCCCAGGAAATATCTCCCGCGATTATGACTGCATCGTCCTCATCCACTGTATCGCACCAGCTCTCCTTCAGCCTTTCCGCATGATCTTCCCACCTTGGTCCGTATTTATCCATGGGTTTATCCACATTTTCCGATAATGACAGATGCAGATCCCCTACAGCGAATATGCTCATTACGACTTCCTATTCTTCCAATCCAAAAACATCTTCAGCCGGCACCTGTCTCTCCGGCAGCTTCTCCACTGACTCCAGGCCCTTCAACTTTCTGTTTATGGCCCTCGTCCTGGTTCCCACCAGTTTTTCCAGTTCATCTCCGGCCTGTTTTATCCTGTTTTGGGTTTTCTGGATGGCATCTTCGAAATTTTCGAACTCCGCTCTCACTCCTTCCAGGACTCCCCATATCTTATTTGAGTGTTCCTTTATGGCCAACGTTCTGAATCCCATCTGAAGGCTGTTGAGCAGAGCCGCCATCGTAGTCGGCCCCGCCACGTTGATCTTGTATGTCTTCTGCAGTTCTTCCACGAGACCCATCCGTACCACTTCGGAATAAAGGCCTTCTACGGGAAGGAACATGATGGCAAAATCAGTGGTATAGGGAGGCTCCAGATACTTTTCGCTTATGTCCTTCGCCGATTTTCTGATCCCGTCTCTCAGTTCTTTCACAGCCACATCCACCATTGCCTTATCCCCTTCTTCATATGCATCCAGCAGGTGTTCGTATCTGTCCAGGGGGAATTTCGCATCTATGGGAAGATACACGGGGTGATCCTCTCCACCGGGAAGTTTGACTGCGAATTCCACTCTTGCGGCGCCGGTGCTTTTCGTCACGGTGTTTTCCTCATACTGATCCGGCGAAAGTATCTCTTCCAGTATTGCCCCCAACTGTATTTCCCCCAGCACCCCTCTGGTCTTCACATTGGAAAGCACTTTTTTCAGATCGCCTACGCCGGCCGCCAGGTTCTGCATCTCTCCAAGGCCTTTATGGACTTGCTCGAGCCTTTCATTCACCATACGGAATGATTGGCTTATCCTTTCTTCAAGTGTCTTTTGAAGCTTTTCGTCCACTACGTTCTGCATCTCTCTCAGACGGGAGTTGTTCTCCTCCTGGAGGGATTTTATATTGCGTTCCATAGTGATCCTTATATTTTCCAGTTTTTGTTCATTCTCCGCTGCCATTCGTTCCATGAGCCTGCCCAATTCGGCAAGTCTCATGTCCTGCGCATCCATGGCCGTTTTCTGCGCCGATCTTGCAGACGCTGTCATAGTGAGCACCACTATCAGCAGCACTGCTATTATTACCAATAAAACCGCTGTTATTATCTCCATTCCATTTCTCCGCTGTTACAGTTCGTCATATGTCTTATATTCTCGATCTCCGATCTCGATATCCTCTTCCCCGTCAGGCGCCGGTTCCGTCTCTATGTAATCTGCATAATGAGTGTCGAAATCCCGCATGGCCTTGTGCATCTTAGCAGTGGCGTCGTTCACTCCGCGCAATTGCTTTCTTCCTATCTTCAAAGGAGTCTTTTTCCCTTCTGCCTTTTCTTTGAAATATGCTTGCAGTTCGATCTGTGCATCGCAAAGATAGTTGAAACTTGCCAACAACTTTATGAAAGCATTCCCCAGTTCCTGGAGTTTTATGTCGGGATCTTCCTTCATTATGCTCTCGGGGTCTATCCTGAGAGCAGAAGTCTTGCACTTTTTCAGCTTATCCAAAGTTCCCGCATAATCAGTTCTCTTGAACACGTTCTTTGCAGAATTATCATATTTTATCTGTCTCGTTACCTCGCCGTAATCCTCCATGACTGCAGAATAAAAATGTTCGATCTGCTTAAGCATCTTTTTGTTTGCTGCCATATCAATACCTCATTTCTCATCAATGATCCTATTATGTTTGTTCCCGCCTGATCCGTACTCTAACAATCCTTTTATCACGCAGGACGCTGCCAGCAGCCCTGCCGCAGAAGGAACGAAGGAAATGCTCGAAGGTGTTCGATCTCCTTCCCTCACCGGTTCTTCTTCAGAATACACTACCGTAAGATCCTTTACCGCCGTATCACGCAGCTTCCTCCGCACTGCCCTTGCCAGGGGACACACTTTGGTGTCGTTTATATCGGCGACGGAAAAGGCCATGGGATCCATCTTATTGCCTGTACCCATTATCGATATTATCCCTATGCCGGCTTCTGCTGCCCTTACTGCTGCCTCCACCTTCGCCCCCACTGAATCCACAGCATCCACTACATAATCATAGCGGGAAAAATCAGGCTCTCCGCAATCCTGTGAGAAAGTCAGACAAAAGGTATCACAACGTATGTCCGGATCTATATCCATCAACCTTTCCCTCACTACATCGACCTTTTTCCTGCCTACAGTGCTGTTGAGGGCTATGAGCTGTCTGTTTATATTGGATCTGTCCACTACGTCTCTGTCGAGCACATCTATCCTGCCTACTCCGGCTCTTGCCAAAGCTTCGATGACATATGATCCTACACCGCCGGCGCCCAGCACCAGAACAGACGAATTCCTGAGCTTCTCTATACCATCTGTCCCTATGAGTTTTTCCTCTCTCTTATATTCTTCTTTTACCTTTGTATCCATGCTCTCTGTTGCTCCGGCTGTCGCAGGACGATTTTCTTCCATGTTTCAGGCCTGTTATCTGTACCTGTCCACTATGTCTATCACTATGGAGGCGTCGTATCCCAGGGAAAGGAGTTTCCTTCCGAGCCTGTTCCTGTTCTTCTCTTCGCACATATCGTTGGATCCGGCAAATGCCTCCGCCTGGCCTGCTGCCCTTTTTCTGTCTTCTTCGCGGATGTCGACACCGTACATATGGCAGTAATCCTCCGCAGCACGTTCTATATCCCTGCGGGAAACACCTCTTTCTTCCAGCTCTATCCGTGCCCTTTCGAATGCCCTGCCCTTTTCAAAGGCATACTCCATATAGTTGAAGGCATATCCCGCATCATCTATGTATCGGAGTTCCTTCATCTCCCGGATCTGTTTTTCCGCTTCTTCCCGTGAGTACCCCTCTTCGGTCAGATGCTCCAGGACCTGTGCAGACGTCTTCGCCCTGTGAGCGATGAATTTCATGGCCGACTCTCTTATATCCTTACTGTCGCCCATCTTTGACTCTCTTTCTCCCCGCCATACTCATCCCTATGACGCCTGTCAGGATAAGCACAGTGCATATGATGTGATAAAGACGAAGAGGTTCTCCAAGTACCAGCGCCCCCGCCACTATGGATATTGCCGTCGACACGTTCCCGAAAAGGGAGGCATTGGTAGCCGGCATATGAGCTTGCATGTAGCTCATGAGCTGAGCCGACAGCAAAATGCAGAATGTCCCCAGATATATTATTGCTACAAGGAATTCAGTATGGGTCAGCGGTTCCACATAGGCATAAAAATCACCTGTGAACAGCATCCATATGATCGCAGCCCCGTTGAATCCCGCAAATCCCAGTACAGACGTGGCGAATGTTATTTCGAACGGCGTATAATCGTTCCTCACATAACGCATGAACACATTGTTCAGCGCCATGAACACACTCGATATGAAAAGCAGGCATATACCGATAAAATCATAATCCACATCTGTGGCTCCGATTATTATCATGGCTACGAGGGCGGATACTGAGAGACACATGAACATGTTCTGCCACATGTTCGTCCGTTCTTTCAATATGATCCTGGCAAGCACCTGTACTATGACAGGCACGATGGCGAAAAGTATGGCACTTTCTATGGATGTTGAAAAAATGAGACCTGCGGCCTGCACCACCATGAACATCAGATAGAAGAAAGCCGTGAATATAAGATTTTTCTTCGGCTTGTTCTTCAGTGATACTTTACCAAGTTTCAGCAACACTAAAATCATCACAGCCAAAAAGGCGACATTGTATCTGTGGGTCATTATCATCAGTGTATTGGCTATGGGTACACAGGTCTTCACTCCAAGGAATGAAAATCCCACAGCCAGAGAAAACCCAACTCCGGCTAAATATGCTTTCAATCCAAACTCCTTATATGTACTTCAGTATCTTTACGTAACGCACAGGCGCACTGCACCTCGTCAGATATCACGATATCCTTGATGAACAGCGTCCCGCCCGTTATTTTTATTTCATTCAGCAGCTCTCCGCCGCTGACTGTTTCATACTTTGTCAGCCCTTCACCAAGGGTTATCCCCAAATACTTGATTATGGCTTCCTTCCTCACCCATATCTGCAGGAATCCGGTTATCCCCCACAGCCTGACATAGTCCTCCTCTTCCTCCGTAAAGAACCTCCTGGCAAGTTCATCTGAATTGATATGCCTTTTCTCCTGTATATCCACCCCTGCATTCTCAGTACCCATGAGGCATACCCACATGGAACCTGTATGGCTTACAGAAAAAGATATGGGAGCGTCCTGAAAATACGGCTTGCCGGATCTTGACCTCTTTATGGTGAAGTTCCATTTGGGATCGCTTTCTATACCCTTTTCATAAAGATACAGTTCCAGCGCTCTTTCCACCAGCAGATCTGACTTTATCCCGCCTCTGAAATTCTCGTAAATAAATAAATACATCTTATCCTCTCACCCGTGTCCTTTTGAATGATAAACTCAAGTCACATCGCATTTGAAACGGATCTGCACATGCCGAGACGCATGGGCACACCCTGGGAAAATAACAACAGCGACAGGATATCCTGCCGCTTCCTGTCTATTTGTTTTTTTCCTCAAGTCTGAGGAGTACTCGTTTATATCCGTCAGCTCCATAGACGAGACATTTGTTTATCCTGCTTATGGTAGCCGTAGATGCGTGCGTCATACTCTCTATTTCGTTATATGTCTTATTCTGATTGAGGAGCTTTGCCACTTGGAACCGCTGTGCTATAGCATGGATCTCGTTTATCGTGCATATATCCTCAAAAAATCTGTAACAGTCTTCCTCGTCTTTCAAAGTCAAAACGGCTTCAAACAGCTCATCTATGTCATCTCTTTTGAATTTTGATTCATACGACATGGCACCCCGCCTTTCTCTCTCGCTTTAACACTTTACAGCACGATTATATCACCGGCTCAAAACCGGGTCAATGATTTTTGGATGCACCGTTTATAATATCGACAGCCTCCCGTAACTGAGCTTTTTTTCCCTTGACTGTGTGATCTGGAACCACTCCTTTTTCATGTATAGTATGGCCGTCGGGAGAGAAATACTGCATGGTGGTCAATATGAACGCTGATCCGTCCGGCAGTGTTTCCGTTTCCTGTATCACTCCTTTGCCATAGGTCTTGGTGCCCACGAGTATGCCCTCTTCATTATCCTTTACAGAGGCTGCCACTATCTCCGTGGTGCTGGCTGAGGAGCCGTTTACGAGGAGCACATAGGTGAGCTTGGTCCTCTCACCGTCGGAACGCATATATGTGCGCTCTCCCTGCCCGTCTTCCGTATACGCTATGACTCCTTTCCCCTGGAGCATATCGGCTATATCCCTGCCTTCCTCTACGAGTCCTCCGCCGTTTCCTCTCATATCTATGATAAGGCCTTTCACATCCTTATTTTCCATTCTCTTCAAGGCTCTTTCAAAATCTTCCGCTGTGGATTCGTTGAAAGTGCTCACACGGATATATCCGATATCTTTCTCGATGATCTTGCTGCTTACCGACTTCTCCTTTATATGAGCCCGGGTCACCGATATGTTCATCTTCTCGTTGCCTCGTACTATGCGTAGCCTGACCTTCGTCCCCGCCTCTCCCCTTATTGCGCTTGCTGCTTCATCTATGTTATCGTAACTCTCTCCGTCAATGGCCGAAATAACATCACCGGTCCTGATGCCGGCCTTTTTCGCCGGAGAACCGTCCTCTACTGACACGACTTCTATCTCGCCTTTCTTGTTGGCACTTATGGTCACTCCTATCCCGTCATACTCGCCCGTAAGAGACATGGTCCACTGTTCCATTTCCTCCTTTGTGAGATACGAGGAATAAGGGTCGCCCAACCCTTCGAATATCCCCTTATACATGTATGACTCCAGATCTTTCTCATCAACGTCCTTATAGTATTTTTCCTTCGTCTGGGTCAGCAGATATTCGGCTTTCGTGTACCTTTCCTCGATTTCCTTCAAAGACTCATATTCCGATTTTTCCACTGACACCCAGCCTATGTTCAACGTACCGAAAAGTCCCGGCCCTATGGTGCCTATGGCTATGCCGCCTATGATCGCACAGATCACGATGATGGTAAAACTGCTCTTCTTGATATTCATGCTCTCCCCTTTTGCCCTGCTTAGGCCTTTATGTCATCTACTATGAATTGTATATTTTCATTCCCTTTCCATCTGTTCACGCTGAATTCACCAAGCATTTCCACAGATCCTCGTGTCTCCAGCTCATCAGAGAATTCTTTCGCTCTTTGGAACAGGATACAATCCATACTGCTCCCGTCCTTTCCCGCCATGAATCTCACGTGGTTCCCGTCCTTTCCCATGAATTGCACATTGCCTATGAACACATCCTTCAAGCCAAAGACAGGTCTGGGATTCCCGTTCCCGAAAGGTTCCATTTTTTCGATATCCAGCGCCAGTTCCAGATCTGCTTCACCGGGCTCGATATACATTTCCGCCGATGTTTCATCAGTAAAAATATCCGGATCCTCATCCAGGAGTTTTTCCATTTCTCTGTTCACTCCCCTTCTGAGGTCCTCCAGGTTTTCTCTCTTCATCATATATCCGCAGGCCCCTTTATGGCCTCCGAATTTTTCGAAAAGTCCGCTCTGGGTCTTCATGACCTCATATATGTCCACAGATCGGATGCTCCTGCCCGTTCCTTTGAGATACCCCTCTGCAGCAGGTGTGACTATCGAGACCGGCCTCCCTATCTGCTCCTTTATTTTTCCGGCGACTATCCCCACTATACCTTCATGTGCTTTTTCACTTTTGATTATGGGGAAAAGATCCTCCTTGTTTTCCCTTTCCCATATGGCCATACACTCTTCATATATCCTGTTTTGCACTGACTTTCTCTCGTTATTGTACTCTATCAGCTTATCTGCCACAGGAGCGGCCTCTTCTCCGGTCTTCGCCATGAGCAACTGTACTCCCGCATCTGCCCTCGACATCCTTCCTGCTGCGTTCAGGTGAGGCACTATGCCATAGGCGATCTGATCAGATCCGATGTGTCTGTCAAGGGAGATCTTCTCGGACAAGAGGGATACTCCCGGCCTCTCTCTCCTGTTGAGTATTTCTATCCCGTACTTCACAAGAGTCCTGTTTTCATCGACCAGAGGGACTATGTCGCCCACAGTGCCTATGGCCACGATATCCAGGATATCTATTATAAGACTTCGAGGGAGTCCCGCCTTTTGCTGTATAGCCTGAGCCAGTTTATACGCCACCCCGCATCCGGCAAGGTCCTTGAAAGGATAGCCGCACTCTTCCTGTTTCGGATTTATCAGTATACAGTCGGCTTTCCTGTCATCTATATGATGGTGATCAGTCACCACTATGTCCATCCCCGATCTTTTCGCATATTCCACTTCATCGTAGGAAACCGTGCCGCAATCCACGGTTATGATCATATCCGTATCTTTTTCCCTGATCACATCTATGGCTTTTTTATTCAGCCCGTATCCCTCATCGAAACGAGATGGGATGTAATAAAAAAGATTGTCCGTAAGTTCGGATATGACTGTATAGAGGATGGAAATCGACGTCATCCCATCCGCGTCATAATCGCCGTATATGCATATCCTCTTTCCGGCGTAAACGTTCTTCAAAATAAGCTCCACTCCCTCTTCCATACCTGAAAGGAGGAACGGATCATATGTCTTTTGGGGTAAAGGAGAGAAAAATTCCTCTATATCTTTTTCTTCTGTTATACCTCTGTTGTCTAAGAGTTTTTTGATTATACCGCTGTATTCCATATGTCGTTACACAAGGTCCGCCGTCACAGATAGTTCAACGGATTGACAAGCGCTCCTCCGCTGTGCACTTCAAAGTGACAATGTGGTCCCGTGGAATTACCGGTGCTTCCCACTCTGGCGATAGTCTGTCCTTTTCTCACAGACTGACCTACACTCACCGTAAGGGAACTGTTATGGCCGTATACCGTCGAAAGCCCTCCGCCATGGTTTATCATGACACAATTTCCGAGCCCGCCGTACCAGCTGGCAAGGACTACTGTTCCCGACGCCGCGGCTACTACTCTCACTCCGCTGGGCGCGCCTATATCTATTCCCGCATGGAATTTTTTATAGCCCAATATGGGATGTATCCTGTAGCCGAATTGTGATGTGATGTTGTAATATCCGGGAGTGGGCCACGCAAATTGTCCGCCTCCGTAACTCCCGCCTCCGCTTCCGCCGTAGCCTATAAGCGATTCCGATGCGGCCAATTCCTCATCTATTTTCTTTTCCAAAGCTTTATTGGCAGCGGAAACTTTAGATTTTTTCGCTGCAAGCTGGCTCTCCTTATGGTCGAGCTTTCCTTTTTCCTCATCCAAATCGGCCTTCAGCGTCTTGAGCTCTTCTGTCTTCTTTTTAGTCGAGTCGTACTGATCCTGCAGGAAGGCCACCGCCTCTTCATCGTTGCTGTAAATATACTGTATCAGCTGGAGGTTGCTCAAAAGCTCGCTTACGTTCTCCGAGGACAAAAGCACATCTATGAATCCCACGCTGCCGTTTTTGTACATGGTCCTGAGTCTCTTGCCCAGCTCTTCCTCCCTTTCCTCCAGCTTTGCCTTTTCCTTCTCCAACTGGGCCGAAAGTTTGGATATTTTCTTTTCCGTGCTGCTTATCCTGTTTTCAAGATTCGCCACCTGGTCCTGGAGGCTGTTTATCTGACTTGCCAATTCCTTTTCCTGCTGCTCGCCTTCCGCCAGCTTGTCCTTCATATCATCTATGTCGCCATAAGAAAAGGTGATGCCGAAAATCAACACCAGGGTCATGGCTATGGCTATTACAGATCTCATTCTTCCTTTCATCTTCCTTCTCCCGACCTTACCTGTCTCCTGCCTCAGGTATCTAAAAATCTTCTCATGGATATGAGGCTTCCCCATGCGCCTATGCTTATGCCCAGTGCCAGGAATATCCAAACCAGGTTGAAGGCAAGGAATCCCTGATCCACCAGCGGCATGGAAAGCATGGCGAATATCTGTTCACCGAAAGACGCATCTATCCTGGAATATACGAAAGCGGTCAAGCCCCACGCCAGCAGCGCCGACATGCCTCCTAAAATTATGCCTTCCACAAGGAACGGCCCTCTGATGAACCAGTTGGTCGCTCCTACGTATTTCATTATGCTTATCTCTTCAGCCCTGTTCAGCACTGTGAGTTTGATAGTATTCGAAACGACCACCACCGAAACGCATATGAGGAAGATCATAAGTATCAGTGCGCCTATTTGTATATAATTGGTGACAGTGATCAATTTATCCACTGTATCCTTATAGTATCGCACGTTTTCCACACCGTCCAACTCTTCAGACTGCTGCGCCAGACCCTGTGCTTTCTCCAGGTCCACAGCAGTGACTAATATGGAATTGGGCAGCGGGTTCTCATTGAGACTGTCAAGGAGATAGGCATTGTCTCCCCATCTTTCCTTGAGGATATCCATGGCCTCTCCCTTGTCTCTATACTGGACTGTATCTACATTCTCCCAGTCCTCTATCTGAGTCATCATCTCCCGTGCCTCTTTTTCGTCCACCGAATCCAAAAGGAATATCTCTATGTTGTTGTAATCCTGCCTTATGGATGCCGTGGCCGTGTTGAGGTTGATGGTTATTATGAAGAATATGCCCAATATAAGGAGCATCGCAGTTATGGCAAACACAGATGCAAAAGCCATGCTTTTGTGTCTGCCCATCTGTTTGAAGGATTGTCTGATCGTATAACCTATTCTCCTAAACATTCAGATTGTATGCTCCCTGCACATCGCTTACTATCTCACCGCCGGAAAGGGTCACCACCCTTTTTTTCATCCTGTCCACTATATCCTTGGCATGTGTGACCATGACCACAGTGGTGCCCCTCATGTTTATCTGCTCCAGCAACGCCATGATCTCCCATGCTGTCTCGGGGTCAAGGTTGCCCGTAGGCTCATCAGCTATTATGACCTTGGGCTTGTTTATGACAGCCCTCGCTATAGCCACTCTCTGCTGTTCACCGGCACTGAGTTCTCCCGGGAATTTATCCGCATATCGTCCTATCCCCACCATGTTGAGGGCTTGAGGCACTTTTTTGGCTATGGACCTTTTTGTCTGATGAGTTATCTCCATCGCAAAAGCCACATTTTCATATACGGTCTTGTTCTCAAGCAATCTGAAGTCCTGGAAAACTATGCCGATATTCCTCCTGTGTTCCGGTATCTGTCTGTTGGAAAGGGATGTAACGTTTTTTCCCTCCACGCGAATAAGACCTGAATCGGCCTCTATCTCTTTCAGTATAAGCTTGATGAATGTGGATTTCCCTGCGCCGCTCATACCTATGACGAACACAAAATCACCGTCATTGATAGTGATGCTCACATCTTTCAAAGCGGTGTTCTTCCCATAGGTCTTGGTCACATGATCGAATTCTATCATTTGGTTTATATCCTCATTTTGCCGGGCCCGCCGGCCCTCAAATATGTACAACATATTGTAGCATATATAAGGTAAAAGCACAACGGGATATCACACATATGTAGAAGTTGTGAACGTGATATCCATCGTCTTTTGCCTGCCGGTCCGGACAGGGTATTTTGCCCTTCGTCCGCTTGAAATGTTTTGTTCCATACATTATAGTTAATATACGGATCCACTCACCGACCGCAGACAGTCTTACTTTTTGGATATGGAGATATGACCGGATCCGGGTTCAGGTAACGTTGTGATGAAACGGTGGGAATCATGAATATAAACGATCCTAAAGATTATGAACTCATATTGAGTCACGTGCCGGGCGCCATAGTGGTCAATACTGCCGGTACAGTGACCTATCTCAATGAACAGTGTGCGAGCTATATGGGCGTGGACAGGGAATCTTCTCTGGGGAAACACATACTGGAGGTTTTCCCCGATTCCAAAATGATCCAGAACATGAACATAAATGAGCCCAAAATAGAATTCTACTACAGCTTCGGAGCCGGTATAAGCGTCCACATACCGGTCTTCCAAAACGGCGAACGGGTGGGGCTGCTGGAATTCGACGTGGTCCAGGCATCTGCAGTGCTTTACGAGCTGGCAGACGGTTATGCCAGTTTCCTGGACAGGGAACTCAAGGACCTTGACGGTGAGATAACTCACCAACTCAACAAAAATAAGTATTCCCTGAA
>CASDUO010000017.1:44790-47431 GCA_949284065.1 uncultured Bacillota bacterium | reverse complement strand
TACATATGCGTATTCGATCTCGCCTGTATATCCGCTTTCGGCATTCGCTCTTATGATTAGAGCCGTCTTTCCTGCAGGATGTGCTTCGTTGCAGTCTACAGTGTATGCGGATTCAGGAACGACTTCTCCCTCAGAGTCATAAACTGTCAGCTCAGGAGTCTCGCCTCTCTCAATATAGCTGTATCCACCTTCGATGGAGGGTCCCAGCATTTCCACACTGGCGTTGGCAAGATCATATTTTTCCTCGGAAATGCCCATGGCCGTTTCGTATTTCTCAAGCCATTTAAGGTATCCGCTTGCCTTGAAAGCATCCTTTGCAGCCGTGGTGAGAAGTGCATTATATGCTGTCCTTGCCTGCTTGACTGCTGCAAAATCATCCTCCGTGGCATTAGCAGGATCATTAGGTATGTTCTTTATGATCACAGCCACTGCGCTTGCTGCGCTGTCCGCAGCATTAGTGTCGTTTACCGCACCGTTGTACTTAGCTATAGCCTTTCCAAGTACCTCACCCTGCAGAGGATTGGAGATTTCCTCAACACTGTACAGTGCTGCCGTCTCGCCTACGGATTCATACATCTGGATAAGATCCGCTGTCAGCTTGCTCCAGTCGTTTTCAGAAGTTATCCCTGCTGCTGTGGTTGCTGCAATAGCAGCATCCTTGTAAGCTTCAACAATCTTTTCCTGAGCGTCTGTCAAAACAGCTTTGTCAATCTTTGTTTGCTGGCTGTCTGTGAGCATATTGTACGCTGTGGTTGCAGCATCCACCGTGCTCTTGTCAGCTACTGTTACGGTTGTAGGTATGCGCCCTATGAGATAAATCACATTATCTATCTCTCCATTTGATTTTGCCAGGGAAACTTCAGCTGCTTCATATACTTCTATAGCCTTAGCCAAAGTTATATCCTTATTAGGATCATACGTGTCGGCATCGGGGTCGTTCTTCATGGTGTCTGTTATCTTCCCGTAAGCTGCCTCGGCAGTCGCCATATTGGCTACATCATTGACACCGCCACCGGTCTCATAATCCCATTCGAAATCTGCTTTTGCAAGCTCCTCTGCATCGGGGATTATGTATTTATCCTCACCGCTGTTATAAACTGTGTCTATAAACGCACCGATCAGAGCCTCGATCTCATCAATTTTCGTACCATAACCATCAAGAGCAGTGGTCGTAGGCTGTGTTGAGAAATACTTTCCAGCCTCCGCATTCACATCAGCCACAAGATCTCTCACTTGGATATAATTGTCTCCGTTGATGTCGTCTGCACTGGGCGCAACTGCCTGCACTGCTGTTATCATTACTGCCACCTGACTGTTATGAATCGTGTCATATCCAGTAAGGACATTCTGAAATGCATTATACTCTGTGCCTACAGCTTTCCTATCTGTCTTGCTGAACGCTTTATATTGGTCATTTATGGCCTTGAGATCCTCATAGCTGTCGCTGGGAGTTGCTGCAGCCGCTGCATTCTTCCAGTCTGCTATGACTGTATCATGGTTTCCGGTAGTGGGGATAAGGGCTATGTCGGCCTTTATCTCTTCCTGGATGGCAGCGATATTGTCCAGCGTGGGTTCTTCCGCATTTTTAGGCAGCGTGCCTGTACGTCTGTAGGTGTTATACACTCCAATGGTCATGATATCGTCGTCCAGGCCTCTGAAATATGCACCTTTCGTATTCGTTGCAACGATCTTCTTAAGTATCCCATTGTCGCCATTAATAGCTTCCTGATAGTCTCCCCCGTAAATCGCAGGGTTAGCATACTGATACGTGCCCGTGGACGGGTCAAGGTTCATAAGAGCTTTTGTCAGAGCTTCTCTGAAAGCATCCTGGTCCACTGTGACTTTCCCATCGGTTATGTCGTCGATGGCGCCATAAGCTTCATTGAGAACACTATCCGCCCCGGGCTTCTCCACGGTCCCCTTACCGTAAATACCTGACACTGTTGTAGCGTACTGAATATTGACTTTGCCTATGGCTATCTGCGCGTCTATCTGAGCCTGAACATCATCCGTGTACTTTGCACCCTGGTATACGCTGGTGTTGACATAATTATCGAGAGCAGCCTCGGCGTCAGTCTTTGCCTTTGCCAGAGCTTCAGCATCTTCTGTCGCCTTCAGCGGGACTGCATCTACATCAGCCTTCAGCTGAGTTATGATGGCGTCTACTTCTGCGTTAGTCTTCACGCCCTCAAGAGCAGCTTTCGCAGCAGCCTTAAGTGAGCCATCACTCTTTACTTTGTTCCAGTTGGCTGTACTGTAATATGAACTGCTGTTATAAACAGTGGTGCCGGAAGAAGCAAAATAGTTGTCTATTATGCTCTCGGCTTTTTCCACCAGACCTATGGCTGCATCGGCCTGAGCTTTGTAGAGAGCCACTTCCGATGAACTTGTAGCATTGTTGATGCTCTCAACATACTGATCTATGACAGCCTGTACCTTTGCGGCGCCTTCACTGTCATAAACCAGAAGCTTCGTGCCCTGCAAGACGGTTATCTGCTCTTCCTGAGCCTTCGTAAGGGCGTCAGGAGCCGTCTTGCTCATACCGCTTCCGTCTGTATCAGTCGCTGCGAATGCTGTGGCCGGGACCATAGTCAGCACCATTACAGCCGATACGACGTAAGCAATGATTTTCTTTTTCATA
>CASDUO010000017.1:32404-44775 GCA_949284065.1 uncultured Bacillota bacterium | reverse complement strand
TTCCTCCTACGTGTCTTCTGTGTTTTGAACTGGTTAATACCTCTAACCAAAAGGTAGTAATAACTTATTCGGATGAATAAATTCATCCTACAATTTGGCTTTATGGAATAATTGTAGCTCCACTTCCGCGAGAAATCAACTCCCCCAAGGGTTTTTTACCGTTTGTTTTGCGGTCCTTCACAATATGCACACACAAGCCTTTGCCTGTGCGGACACTTCCTTTTGGGAAATGCATTATCGCAGAGTACTCCACAATTTATTCCATATATACGTATTCTAAACTAAACCTTTTGCAATTTCAACACTTTTTTGTTTAATTCACAATAATTCCCACATTATGGTCCTCAAGTGTTTTTACACCTATTCAGGGAGTTTTCACGCCACCTGCCTCTGTGTATATAACGCCGATACGCCGGTGTCATGAGACGCCGGCGCATGGTTTTATTTATTGCTCGATTCAGTTTCGCGGCTTATTTTGCCTTCTTTTTTGCCGGAGTCTTGGCATACTTGGCGATAGCGGCCTCGAATATCTTCAGACCTGCGTCAAGCTGCTTGTCCGTTACGCACAGAGGGCAAAGGAACCTTATAACGTTGCCGTATGTTCCTGCGGATTCGAGTACCAGACCCTGTGTCCATGCTTCTGCCACGATCTTGTTCACGATGTCGGCATCAGGCTTCTTCGTCTTTTTGTCGGATACGAACTCGATACCCATCATTGCGCCTGTTCCTCTTACATCGCCGATGACCTTATACTTGTTCTTCCATGTGCTGAACTTCTTGTTGCATTTCTCGCTTATGGCCAGAGCCTTTGCGGGATAGTCCTCTTTGATCATGACGTCGATGAGTGCCAATGCGGAAGCTGTGGAAAGCGCGTTACCGTTGTATGTACCGCCTATGGTGCCGCCTGTTACTCCGTCCATGATCTCAGCTCTTGCAGTTACTGCAGAGAGAGGGAGTCCGCCTGCTATGGATTTAGCTGTGGTCATGATGTCGGGAGGACATCCTTCCTCTTTGTAGTATGTCGAAGCGAACATCCTGCCGGAACGTGCCCAGCCTGTCTGTACTTCGTCTGTGACCATCAGTATGCCGTGCTTGTCGCAGATCTCTCTTACGGCCTTTACCCACTCGATAGGTGCGGGAACGAATCCGCCTTCACCCTGTACAGGCTCGAATACGATAGCTGCGAAGCTGTCTGCGGGAGCTGCTTCGATAAAGGCTTTCTCTATCTGTCCCACATAGTATGCCAGTGCTTCCTTTTCGCTCATTGCAGGATCGGGAGTCCTGTACATATTGGGGAACTCAGCTCTGTAAATACCATCCGGGAAAGGTCCCATGCCGATGGCATATGCCTTTTTCGCCGTCATGGTCATGGTCAGCTGTGTCCTTCCGTGGAAAGCGCCGGAGAATACCATGATATTGGGTCTGCCTGTATAGCTTCTTGCGATCTTTACGGCGTTCTCGTCTGCCTCAGCTCCGGAGTTTGCGAACATGGTCTTTTTCTTCCCGCCTTTTACGGGAACGATCTTGTTCATCTTGTCAGCCAGCTTGATGTACCCTTCATGAGTGGTGATGTTCATCATAGAATGGAAATACTTCTCTGCCTGTGCCTGAACGGCTTCTACCAGTTGGGGATGACTGTATCCTATATTGAGTACGCCTACGCCGCCTACCCAGTCCAGGAAGATGTTTCCGTCTACGTCTTCGAACATGGCACCTTCACCTCTTTTGATGACCAGAGGGTAGATGCTCTTGATTGCACCCGGCATGACCTGCGCTCTCTTTTCAAGAATTTTTTTTGCATTAGGTCCGGGTAATGTCCCCTTCACCTGGGGAAGTGCTTCTCTCAACATGATAAATTTTTCCTCCATAAATATGTGTTCAGATTGCTACTGATAATTCTATCTTATGATCAAAAAGAAAACAAGTACCAAGGCGGTACTTGTTCTCTTTTTTTCCATATTTTTTCACTATACGGATCACTTGATCTCCAAACATTTCTTGGGACATTTCTCTACGCATACCCCGCACTTGACGCAGGCTTCGTGATCCACTTCCCATACTTTTTCTTTCCTGTCCACCGTAAGGGCTTCTGCGGGACAGTTCTTTTTACACAGTCCGCAGTAGATGCAGTCTTCCAGATTACACTGGAGCTTTCCGCCTGCCGGTGCAGCAGGGGCCGCTTTCTCCTGCTCGGGTATGTCGAATTCCGAAACGACCTTTTCCGGGCCGGGTGCCGTATATACCTGCTCCATGGTGAGGCACTTTTTGGGGCACACCTCGGTGCAGCATCCGCACTGTATGCACTGCATCCTTTCGATGGTCCACTTCCTCGTTTTTCTGTCCACCAGTATAGCGTCGGTGGGACATTTCTTGGAACATATACCGCAGAGTATGCAGGAATCCACATCTATACCTATATGGCCTCTGGTCCTTTCCTGCCACTCTCTGGGCACCACCGGGTACATGAGAGTAGCCGGCTTTTTGAACATGCTTCCAAGTACTACTTTTGCGATCTTGAATGTTGCCACTTTCTCTCACCTACCTTTCTGTACAACTGATGCAGGGGTCGATGGTGAGCACCAGCATGGGAACGTCTGCCAGATCGCATCCCTGGAGGGTCTTCACCATAGCGGGGATGTTCATGTTGGTAGGCGTCCTGACACGCATCCTCTCAAGATGCATGCTGGCGTCGTCGCCGTCGAATCCTTTTGCATAATATACCGCTTCGCCTCGGGGCTGTTCCATCCTGGTGATGAACTCCCCTGTGATCTTTCCCTTCACGGGGACGCTTATGTCGCCCTCGGGGATGATCTTTATGGCCTTACGTATCAGTTCTATGGACTGGAATACTTCTCTTATCCTGACTTTACATCTGGCATAGCAGTCGCCGTCTGTTTCGATGACGGGTTCGAATCCCAGATCTTCGTAAACGCCGTTGCCTGTGAGCCTTATATCCTGTACCACGCCGGACGCTCTTGCCATAGGACCTACGGCGCAGAGTTCCTCGGCGTCTTCCTTGGAAAGGACTCCCACGCCGCAAAGTCTGTTCTTTACTGATACATCTTCCAGGAAAACATCAGTCAGGCTCTTGAGTTCTTTCGCCAGATCTGCAAGTACCTGTGACATTTTTTCCAGCTGTTCTTTCGACATGTCCTTTCGGACTCCGCCAACCTTGCACACGGAGAATATGACTCTGCCTCCGGTGGTCTCCTCAAAGAGATCCAGCACTCTTTCTCTGACTCTCCAGCAATGGTTGAACAGGGATTCGAATCCGAATCCGTCAGCCAAAAGCCCGAGCCAGAGCAGATGTGAATGTATCCTGGAAAGCTCGTGCCATATGGTCCTGAGATACTCGGCTCTTACGGGTACCTCCACCTTCATGACTCCTTCCACTGCATGGCAGTAGCCCCAGCCGTGGCCAAAGCTGCAGATGCCGCATATCCTTTCGATGACATATACCATCTCCGGGTATTCTCTTTTCTCTACCAGCTTTTCCAGACCTCTGTGTATGAATCCGATGGAGGGTATGGCCTCGATGACCTTCTCATCCTCCAGGACCAGGTCCAGATGTACCGGTTCGGGAAGCACGGGGTGCTGCGGTCCGAAAGGAATAATAGTTCTTTTACCCATGATATTCTACCTTCCTTTCTATTTGTTCTTCCATGGAGTGGGTTCCGAAACCTTGAAGAAATGTCCGCCGTAATCCAGTGCGTTGTGCTTGAACTCGATGCCGAAAAGGTCGTGCATCTCGTTTTCATAGATGAATGCGGGCCAGTACTCTCCGGTTATGGATTCCACAGCTACGCCGTCGGTTATTATTATCCTGAGGTTCAGCAGCACGTGATCCTTGTCGAAGGAATATGTGAGCTGGTATGTCTTGTCCTTGGCGATGGCTGCTGCGCACATCTGTACCAGTCTGTATCCCTCTGCCTTCAGATCTCTGACTCTGGAGAGGACGTCGGAAGCCTCAGTCAACTGTATATCCTGTATAAGATATTTTTTCTCACTCATTTCGCTCCCTCCTCTCTCTCATCTGTATCCTGTGCCTGCTGTTCTCCGGCAGAAGCTCTTTCGGGCTCCACTATGACGTCGCCCTCCAGTGCCTTTCTCTTTTCCGCCAGTTTGCCCAGACCTGCCACCACGCCGTCGATTATGGCTTCCGGTCTTGCGGCACATCCCGGGACATAGACATCTACCGGTATGACTGTATCCACACCGCCCAGGATGTTATAGCATTCTTTGAATACGCCGCCTGAATTGGCGCATATGCCGATGGCCACCACCACTTTGGGTTCGGGCATCTGTTCATATATCTGTTTCACTACATTCTTGTTCTGTTCGTTCACGGAACCTGTTACCAGGAACACGTCGGCGTGTTTGGGGTTACCTGTGTTGATTATTCCGAATCTCTCAACGTCGTACATAGGTGTGAGGCAGGCAAGTACCTCTATGTCACAACCGTTGCAGCTTGATCCGTCATAATGGATGACCCATGGTGATTTTGCTACATATGACATCTTTACACCTCCTATACAAACGCGAGGACCAGCAGATTGGTCACGCCCACCACAATGGTTACTACCCATGCGGACTTGAAGGCTATCTGCCACTTCATTCTCGCAAAGGAATTATCTATGAGGATCTCCAGGAAGTATGCCAGCAGACACACCACCACACCTATGAGGGCTCCCCACCAGGTACCGTTGACAAAGAACAGGAAGATGAATCCCAAAAGCAGTATGTTCTCATACCAGTGGGCCACCTCCGTCATAGCCAGTGTCTTTCCGGATATCTCAGTGGTCATGCCCTTTACCAGTTCCTGATGAGCGTGATGGCTCATGGAAAGGTCAAAAGGTGATTTCCTGAATTTGATAGTCAGTATATATACGAGTCCCAGGAATATGCCTATGAGGTAAGGAAGGGGCATAGCTCCCACCTGTATGATCTGGGAAACGTCGAAGGTCCCGATGACCATATAGAAACCTATAGCGACCATGAGTTCCATGGGCTCTGCTGCCATTACCTGGAGCAGTTCTCTTTCCGCACCCAGCTGAGCGTAGGGTGAATTGGATGAGAATGCCGCTATGATGAAGAACACAGACGCAAGTGTCAGTGCGAATATCACCAGGAGCAGCGACTCTCCGGCAAAGAATATACCTCCGGCAACGGCTGTGAATACCAGGAAGCAGAGGATATAGAAATCCTGCACCCTGTTCACCGTTATATCTTCTTTTTCTATGAGCTTGAGTACATCATAGAAGGGCTGGAACACCGGCGGGCCTACTCTGCCCTGCATACGCGCGGTGATCTTTCTGTCCACTCCTGCGAGGAAGCCTCCCACAAGGGGTGCCAAGACCAGGTATGCTACTATTGAAAAAATCATGTACAACATATTACATACCTCCTCCCAGCATCGCAGCAACTATGAATGTGAATGCGAGTACCATTCCTATGACGGAGATTATGCCGCCATAGAGGCACATCTTCTTTTCTCCGAATATCCCGTCCATGTACCAGTTCCTCAGTGAAACGGGAACGTCCTTTTCCATGGAGCCCTTGAACGTAAGATTGTCTCCCTCGTTCACACCGGCCATATAGATAGGAACTATCTTCTTGTCTGTCTTTCCAAAATAGAATGCGAACAGCATCACTATGGCCAGCAGCATGATCACCATGAGTATCATGTTGTTGGTGGAAAGAGCAAGAGCCGTAACATCGCCGAATATGGCGCCGAGGTGAGGTATCAGCATCTCTGAAGATACCAGGGGGAAGCCGAGACATGCGGCAACGACCAGCACCACCAGTATGATCTGGCTCGTGTCCTCTTCTTTATGGACCCTGCCTTGGATATTCTCTCTTCCTGCCATGGTAGCGGAGAGTTTACCCATCCACTTGGTCCAGTAGAATGCCGTAGCTGCCGATCCGAAGCAGATGGCTACTATGAGGAGTATGTTCCCCGAATCTACGAACGCCACCAGGGTAGCCCACTTACCTATGAGCATACCGAAGGGGGCCAGGAACATCCCTGCTATACCTATCAGCATGTATTTTGCCAACTTGGGCATTTTTTCGAAAAGGCCGTCCATATCCTCTATGTTCCTCGAGCCGATCTGATGTTCGGCAGTACCTACGCAGAGGAACAGGAGAGACTTGGTCACTGCGTGGAATATGATGAGCATGATGCCGGCCCATGTGGCTCCGGCCATGCCTACACCTCCGCAGGCAGTGATCAGGCCCAGATTGGCTACTGTGGAATAAGCCAGGACCCTCTTGGCATTGCTTTGGGATATGGCCGCAAAGGATGCCATGACGAAGGTCGCGCCTCCCACTACCATCACCATTATGCCGGCCCAGTTGAATCCCAGCACCGGTGAAAGTTTTATGATGAGGAACACTCCTGCCTTTACCATCGTAGATGAGTGGAGCAGCGCCGATGTAGGTGTAGGCGCTACCATGGCTCCCAGGAGCCAGCTCTGAAAAGGCATCTGTGCTGCCTTGGTTATCCCTGCAAGCGCCAGGAATGCCGCAGGCACCACTACGCTGTATCCCATAGACCCTATGGTGAGCATGGTGGAAAGCTCAAGCGTTCCGTAGTAGGATCCGAGAGTTATTATACCCAGCACGAATCCCAGTCCTCCGAACAGGTTCATGACGAGAGCCCTGAAGGAATTGTTTATCGCTTCCTGAGTCTTTGTGAAGCCGATCAGGAAGAAGGAACAGAGGGATGTTATCTCCCAGAAGAAATACATCCATATGAGATTGTTGGACGATACCAGTCCGAACATGGCTGCCAGGAACAGGAACAAGAGGAAGAAGAACCAGGGACGTCTGTCTGCTTTTGCAACAGCCGCCTCTATTTCCTCCTCGGAAAGTCCTGCCGCTTTGGCTTCTTCTCTCACATGTTCGTTCTCATGTTTTTGGAAGTCCTTCATATACCCGATGGCATAGACGCAAATAAGTGTGCCGATGATACCTATGATCAGCACCATGATCATCTGCAGCTTGTCTATGCAGATGTTGTTTGCCACCTCGATGTGGTGACCCGCGGTCAACTCGAACCAGATCAAAAGCGGTGTCTGGATAATGGCGAAAACAGCCGCCAGCGGTTTTTTGTACTTGATCGACAAAACTATGATGACGACGGCCAGACAAACCTCTATGGCCATCATCCCATAACCGATGGTCTCACCGTAGGGCATATTCACAAGTTCCATGGTGCTTGAAAAATTCATCACCACAAAAACGATAGAAACTACAATGATCACTATCGCTGACAACTTGACTATGATATCCCTTAGTGAATCAGCTTTTACGACCAGAAGAGCGAGCGCGATAATTAGTGGGAACCCAACTAAAAATACTATTGTGCCCATTTGATCCTCCCTGAAATAGTGAAAAAACTTAATATCCCCCTGAGGGGTCAATCTAGGAAATTATAACCTGTGTGTTGTATACAACGCAAGGGATTCTCAAATATGAGATTAAGAGTGAATTTTCAGAAAATGTTGTCGGAGCGCCTTTGAGCGATACGAGTCTCACGGCTTCACAAAAGCTCTCCCCAAAGGTTGAAAGTCCTGCACTGAGTGATCCTTACCCTGACCATACGCCCGACGATATCTTCGGCTTCGTCTCCCCGGGGGGAAAGGCCCTTCTGTCCTTCCCATCTGAAGTCCACCACCTTGAAAGATGATGTCCTGCCGGTGTAGACATGGGGATCGGTCTTACTGGGACCGTCCACCAGCACCTCACAGTCCGTTCCCAAAAGTCTCATGCTGCTTTCTCTTTGGGTCTCGTTTATTATCTCCACCAGCCTGTTGAACCTTTCATGTTTCACTTCGTCGGGGATCATGTCACCGTAGGATGCCGCCGGTGTCCCCGGTCTGGGAGAGTATATGAAGGTGAATGCCGAATCGAACCTCACCTCCCTGCAAAGATCCAAAGTCGCCTTGAAGTCCTCCTCTGTCTCTCCCGGGAACCCTACTATTATATCCGTGGATATACAGACTCCTTCCCGGGCCTTCCTTATGTCCTCTGCAAGTCTTTTGTACCTGGCCGCCGTATATTTCCTGTTCATCCTTTCCAGGATCCTGTCGCTTCCCGCTTGTACAGGCAGATGTATCTGATCGCACACCTTGGGGCATCCCCTTATGACCTCTATGAGTCCGGGAGAGACGTCCTTCGGATGGGAGGTCATGAACCTGATACGTGCAAGGTCCGTTTCGTGGACCTTCCTGAGGAGCCCGGGGAAATCCGTGTCACCGCTCCTGTATGAGTTCACGTTCTGGCCAAGGAGAGTCACTTCTTTCACTCCGTCCTCTGTCAGCCTGCGGATCTCTTCCAGTATGTCTTCCGGTTTCCTGCTCCTTTCTCTCCCTCTGGTATATGGGACTATACAATAGGTACAGAAGTTGTCGCATCCGTACATGATGTTGACGAAAGCCTTGTGTCTATACAGCCGCTTCTGGGGGAGCCCCTCCACTATGGGACCGGCTTCGTCGTATACTTCCATGAGGGTATGATCCTTTTTGTATCTGTGGTTTTGTTTCTCCGGAAAGCGGTCCGCTGTATCTTTTTCTCTTTCACAGGCCTCTTCACTGTTCTTTTCCACAGTCCTTTCCAAAGTGGCCGGGAACTGATGTATGTTATGGGTGCCTATGACCATATCCACCCAGGGATATTTCCTCTCTATATCCTTCCTGACTCTTTCCTGCTGCATCATACATCCGCATAGGGCCACTAAAAAATCGGGGCGCCTCTCCTTTATGCTCTTGAGCTGCCCCAATGTGCCGAAAAATCTTTTATCGGCATTGTCTCTGACCGAGCAGGTGTTTATGACCACCAGATCGGCATCCTCTTTCCTGTCGGCTTCCTCATAGCCCATGTCCGAGAGCATGCCGGCTATGGTCTCGCTGTCCCTTTCGTTCATCTGGCAGCCGAAGGTTTTGATGAAGTATTTTTTCGCCAATTACAGTCCCTCTATCTCGTCTTTCTTTTCTCTCATCATGAGTTCCCTGACCGCATCCGCTCCGTTCTTTTCGCCCTTGATGACTTTGTATATCATCTCGGTTATAGGCATCTCCACCCCTGTCTTCTGCGCCAGGGCATAGGCGGCCTCTGTGGTAAACATCCCCTCCACCACCATGCCTACTTTTTCCGTAGCCAGGGCTGGGTCCATGCCTTCGCCTATCATTATGCCGCATCTCCTGTTCCTGGAATGCATCGAAGTACAGGTGACGATGAGATCCCCCATACCGGTGAGTCCCGAGAAAGTCCTGTGTTTTCCTCCCAAAGCTTCCCCCAGTCTGCTGATCTCCGTCAGACCTCTCGTCATCAAAGCTGCCTTTGCATTGTCGCCGAAGCCCATGCCGTCAGATATGCCGGCTCCGAGAGCTATGATGTTCTTCAGGGCTCCTCCAAGCTCCACGCCTATCACGTCTGTACCCGTATACACTCTGAAGTTCTCCGTCATGAAAACATCCTGTATGTATTTTGCAAGCTCTATATCTTCAGATACGGCAGCCACAGTGGTAGGCATGGCCCTGCCCACCTCTTCAGCATGGGAAGGTCCCGAAAGGACCACGTATTTGGTCCCCGGTCTCAGCTCTTCGGCTATCTCCGACATCCTCATGAGAGTGTTCTGTTCTATGCCCTTTGCCACATCTACCACTACCATGTCGTCTGTCAGATATGCCATGGCATCCTTGAAAGCGCTCCTGAAATGTTGGGCCGGTGCGCTGAACACCACTATGTCGGCCCCCTCTATGGCAGCCTCTGCAGTAGGCGCCGTACGGAGATCCTCTCCGAACTTTATCCCCGGGAGATATCTTTTGTTCTCTCTGTTTTTTTCCATCTCCTCGAGATGTTCCCGGTCCAGATCCCATATCTTCACCCTGTGACCTTTGTTGCTCACGGTGAGGGCCAGGGCCGTTCCCCAGCTTCCTCCTCCTATCACAGCTATGTTCTTCATTTTCTTTTCTCCTTCTCTCCTATCTTCGGTTCTTCGCCCCTTATGAGCCTGCCTATGTTGCTCCTGTGCTTTATTATGACCAGGACGGCGATGATAGTTCCCTCGAATATGAAACCGGGTTCCAAAAGCCACGCCAGCAGAGGGAAGAGCAGGGCCGCCACCACGCTCCCTACGGACATGCGCCTGGACAGGACCACACCTATGACCACGATCCCCAGGGCAGAAAGTCCCAGCTGCCAGTTCATGGCGGTGAGAGCTCCGAAAAGGGTTGCCACTCCTTTGCCTCCTTTGAACTTATAGAAGACAGGCCACACGTGACCTATGAAAACGGCCGCCACACATATCATGGCCAGCTCTTTCCCGCCGAAGACCCAGCCCAGGCCCACGGCCGCCGCACCTTTGCCTATGTCCACTACCAGGGTTATGACAGCCGCTTTCTTGCCCATGACTCTCAAAGCGTTGGTAGTGCCTGCATTGCCGCTGCCTGCCTCCCTTATATCCATGCCTCTGGCCTTTGCCAGCATGCTGGAAGGGCTGATGCATCCTATGAAATATGCCGCTATGATCATCCACCAGGCGCTGTCCATTGCAGCCGCCAGTGTATCTGCGAATAGATCCGCTGCCGTACCCATATCAGATCTGCTCCTCCTCACCTTTTTCTCTGAAAACGAATTTTATGGAAGTCCCCTCGAACCCGTAGGCCTGTCTGATCCTGTTCTCCAGATAACGGGAATAGCTGAAATGCACCAGTCTCCTTTCGTTAACCTGGAATGAAAACAGAGGGGGCTTCACAGCCACCTGTGTGGTGTAATATATCTTCAGTCTCTTGCCCTTGTCGGCAGGAGGCTGTTTCATCATCATGGCGTCGGCCACCAGGGAGTTGAGCTTTCCCGTAGGTATCCTCATGGCCCGGTTTTCCGCCACCGCCTTCACCATGTCCATGACCTTGTCCACCCGCTGTCCCGTGAGGACTGAAATGAACATGTGAGGCGCATAGGTCATGAATGGCAGCTCCCTTTCTATGCGTTTACTGTATTCCTTCATGGTCCCCGTCTCTTTTTCTATCAGGTCCCACTTGTTCACAGCCACTATTATGCCTTTGCCCGCCTCATGGGCCAGGCCTGCGATCTTCTTGTCCTGCTCCGTGACCCCGTCACGGGCATCTATCATCAAAAGGCACACGTCGCTTCGTTCTATGGCCGCCAAGGCCCTTATGACGCTGTACCTTTCTATTTCCTGGCTCACTTTGCTCTTTCGCCTTATGCCGGCAGTGTCTATGAGGGTGTATTCCTCTCCCCGGAAGGTGAAGGGCGTGTCGATCGAGTCCCTGGTGGTGCCGGCCACGTCAGACACTATGACTCTGTTCTCTCCCGTAAGCCTGTTTATGATGGAGGATTTCCCTACATTGGGCTTCCCTATGACTGCCAGTTTTATGCTGTCATCATCTTCATACTCTGCCCGGGGGAATCCTTCCACTATCTCGTCCAGTATCTCTCCCAGTCCCAGCATGTTGGCGGAGGATATGGCCATGGGTTCTCCTATGCCCAGCTCATAAAAATCGTAGAAGCTGTCGGGCAGGTCTTTCCCGTCTATCTTGTTCACTGCCAGCACCACCTTTTTCCCCGTACGGCGGAGCATCTGAGCCACCTCTCTGTCTGCAGGGGTGAGCCCCTCTTTCCCGTCCACCATAAAGAGGATCACATCGCATGTGTCCATAGCGATCTGAGCCTGCTCCCGCATCATAGCCGGGATAGGCTCTGAAGTGTTGGGCTCTATGCCGCCGGTGTCGATCATGTCAAAATCCATGTTCCGCCACTGACACTGTGCATAGATCCTGTCCCTTGTCACTCCCGGAGTGTCCTGGACTATGGATATGCGCCGTCCCGCTATTTTATTGAAGAATGTGGATTTGCCTACGTTGGGTCTCCCTACGACGGCAACTGTCGGTTTTGGCATTTCTGTTCTCCCCTGTGCAAACGGTATATCATACCCCTGACTCTTCGAATATCTGGCCTACGAACTCTTTGGGATCGAACTCTCTCAGATCCTCGGGCCTTTCTCCCACGCCTATGAACTTTATTGGCATGTCGTATTCATCGGCTATGGTTATGGCTATGCCTCCCTTTGCCGTACCGTCAAGTTTCGTTATGACCACTCCCGAAAGGTCAGTGATCTCGCCGAACTCCTTCACCTGGGACACAGCATTCTTGCCTGTGGTGCCATCCAGCACCAGAAGGGTCTCCAGGGCCGCGTCAGGATATTCTCTCC
Source organism: uncultured Bacillota bacterium (assembly GCA_949284065.1). Classification (GTDB taxonomy): domain Bacteria; phylum Bacillota; class Clostridia; order Peptostreptococcales; family Anaerovoracaceae; genus CASDUO01. The sequence goes on along the minus strand of CASDUO010000017.1, from coordinate 32,540 downwards.
CTATTATCCTGTGCATCTTTTCCAGCTCGGCCATGAGATTCTTTTTGTTCTGCAGACGGCCTGCAGTGTCGCATATGAGCACGTCGATGTCCTTGGCCTTTGCTGACTGTATGCCGTCATATATGACGGCGCAGGG
>CASDUO010000017.1:0-32363 GCA_949284065.1 uncultured Bacillota bacterium | reverse complement strand
TCTCCCCAGAGAGCCAGCTGCTCGCCGGCTGCCGCCCTGAAGGTATCCCCTGCAGCAAGCAGGACTCTTTCTCCCCTGTCTTTGAAATAGTATGTGAGTTTGCCTATGGTAGTGGTCTTGCCGCCTCCGTTGATACCTATCATCAGTATTATGAGGGGGCGCTCATCGGTCACGCGGCATCTGTCGCCCTTATCCACAAGTCCTTCCAGGATAGACTTGAGTCTCTCCGCCACGGCCTCTGTGGTCCTGATGTCCCTCTTCTTCACATCGTCTCTGAGCTGTTCTATGGCTTTTACGGTGGTGTCCATGCCGATGTCGCCCATTATCAAGGTCTCTTCAAGCTCATCCAGGAGCTCGTCATCCACCTTAGCTCTGGCCATGAGTACATCACCTATATGTTCGGAAAGTCTCCCGAAAAACGTCTTTTCTTCTCTGAAGCTCATATGTTTCTCCCGTAGTTCGAATGTATTTGGTCTAAGCTCCCTGCTCCCTGACTTCTTCTCCGCCGCCTCTGCCGTCCATCTTGATGCTGTATATCATAGATGCTCCGTTTTCCGGCATGGTTATGCCGTACATGGCGTCGGAATGTTCCATAGTCTGTTTCTGATGGGTTATGAGAGTGAACTGCACGTCGCCGAAGTTCTTGAGATACCTGCCGAATATATCCAGGTTGCTCTCATCCAGGGCCGCCTCCACCTCGTCCAGCACACAGCATGGAGTGGGCTTGGTCTTGAGCACTGCGAACATCAAGGCGATGGCCGTCATGGTCTTCTCCCCTCCGGAAAGGAGGTTTATGTTCTTCAGCTGCTTGCCGGGAGGTTCTGCCTTGATCTCGATCTCCGACTCGAAGGGGTCTTTCTCATCCTCCAATATTATGGTGGCATGTCCTCCGCCTCCGTGGAGTTCCCTGTACACCGATTCGAAATTCTCCACCACCTGCTCGAAGGCGGTCTTGAACTTCTCGTGTATCTCCTTGTCCATGCCTGCTATTATGCTCCTCAGTTCCTTCATGGACTGAGCTATGTCGTCACGCTGTCCCGTGAGGAACTCGTATCGTTCTTTTACGTTCTTGTATTCCTCTATGGCTCCTACGTTGACCTCTCCCAGCTCCTTCATCCGGTTCTTTATCTCCCGGTTCGCCTTTGTGGCTCTGGAAAGGACGAAATCTTCGCTCTTATACTCCAGGGCAGCTGCGAAGGAAATGTCGAACTCCTCCCACAGTTTGTTCCTGGCATTGTCCAGCTGTGTCTCCACTCTGGCCAGCTCCACGTCGGCTCTGTGCTTTTCCTCCTGGGATCTGAGTATGGCTTCGTCCAGCTCTTCCTTTTCCGAACCCATCTCTCTCAGCTCTTTGTCAAGCTGGGCCTTTAGTCTGCGGCTGCGGATCTCAAGATCCTGCCTGTGGGCTTCTATGACAGAGGACGCTTTTTCCACCAGGGCGTCTATGGACGACTTTTCACTGTCGCACCTTCCCAGGTCTATCCTGCTGCCGGTTATGCCGTCAGACGCTTCATCCATCCTTTTCCTCAGATCCTCGGTCTCTTCGTTGAGTCCCTCCAGCATGCAGGAAAGGGCTTCCTTCTCTTCCTCTGCCTTCCGTGCCGCTTCCTCGGCCTCTCTCATCTCCTCCTGTGCCTGTAAGGTTTTTTCTTCTATGTTCTCGAGCTCTTTTTCCCTGCGCCTCTCCACATCTTCACGATGGATGGCTCCGGTCTCCAAAAAGCTTATGTTCCCTGCTTTTTCAAATGATATCTTTTCCAGGCGGCTGTACTCTTCCCTGAGCTCCTCGGCCTGCTTCATGGCATGACCGGCTTTCTTCTTCAGATCCCCGGCCTGTTCCGCGAGATCAGCCTGTTCCTTTTCCGCCTTCTCTATCTCCTCTGCCAGTTTATGTATCTCTGCCCGTCTCTCGAGTATGTTGGCGGTCTTGTTCTTGTACCTGCCGCCGGTGATGGCTCCCGACGGGTTGATGATCTCTCCGTCCATGGTCACGTACTTAGGACCTCTGTATTTTTTAGATGCGCTCACGGCACTGTCCATGTCCTCCATTATGACCACGTTGCCCAGCAGATATTCCGCAATATCTCTATACCTGCCCTCACATCGGATCTTTTCCGATGCTATCCCTAGAGCTCCCTTGGCGGAAAGAGCTTCCGGAGCTGCTGATCCGTTCCTGGGCTTCACTGAGCCTACGGGAAGGAAAGTGATCCTGCCCGCCTTGTTTTCCTTAAGGTCTCTTATGGCTGCCTTGGCGGCCTCGTCCGTATCGCAGATGACGTTCTGCAGCGCCGTTCCCAGAGCCGTCTCGATGGCCGTCTCATATCCTTCCGGCACCTGGAAAAGCTCTGCCACCACGCCGCATATGCCTTTCGGCTTTTGCTGCATCAGATACCTGACTGCATTGCCGTAGCCTTCGTAATTGGCCTCCATTTCCTTTATGGTCTTCTCCCTGGCCTCCAGCCTTCCCACAGAAAGCTTCAGCTCCTCTATCCTCCGTGTCGCTTCCCGTTCGGAACCGGTGAGACTTATGTATTCTTCTTTCACCTTTTCCTGTCGTGCTTCTGTCTCTTCCAGCTTTTCCGATATTTCCGCAGCCTCTTTGCGGGCCTGCTCAAGCTGTTCCCGGTGATCTTCGTTTTCCGCTCTGCCCGTTTCTTTCTCCTTATATATCTCCTCTTTGCGTTCGGCCAAAGTGGAGATCAGCCGTTCTGCGCTCTCTTTCCTGGCGCCGGCTCTGTTTATCTCTCCCTGCAGGTCTATGAATCTGTTTTTCCTCTCATCGCTTTCCCTGCTCTTCTCATTGAATCTTTCTATGAGTTCTCCGTGGACCTTTTCCTTTTCTCTGAGTGCGGCGGAAAGGGTCTCGTACCGCTCATCTATAGCTTTTTTATCGGCAAACAGACGGGCGGAACTTTTTTCCTCCTGGTCTATCTTCTCTTCTATGGTTCCTATCTCGCGGCAGAGCATTTCCCGTTCTCTGTCCAGGCTTTCCATCCTCGCTTCCCTTATGCGGCCTGTGCTGTCAAGAGCATTGATCCTGTCTATGAGGGAAAGCTGTTTTTCTCTGGATTCTTTCATGAGCTCCTCGAGCTCGTCTGTTTTGGCGTTCTTTTCCTCTATGGCCTTCGCCAGTTCCCTGCGCTTTTCTTCATCCTCTTCGAGTTTCTGAGAAAGTTCCATGCGGTCATCCTTCAGATACTCTTTCTTCAGATCCGCCTGCTCCACGTTCTTGAGGATGATGTTTATCTCAAGCTCCTTGTGGCGCTCACGGAGATCCAGATATTCCGCGGCCTTTTCGCTGTCTGTCTTCAACCCGTCTATGCGGCCCTCTATCTCTCCGATTATGTCCTCCACTCTTTCGATGTTGGACGTCGCCGCAGCCAGCTTCCTCTCTGTCTCCGCCTTTTTGCTGCGGTACATGACTATGCCGGCAGTCTCTTCCAGTATCTCTCTTATGCTCTCCGTATTGTTGGAGATTATGTCGTTTATCTTTCCCTGGCCTATGAGGGAATATCCTTCTACTCCTATACCCGTATCCATTATGAGCTCCCGGATATCTTTCATCCGGCAGCGGTTGTTGTTGATGAGGTATTCGCTTTCCCCCGAACGGTACATCCGCCTGGTTATGGCCACTTCGCTGTACTCTATGGGTAGGCTCTTGTCGTCGTTGTTTATGACCAGGGTCACCTGAGCCATGCCTCTGGATTTTTTGGTGTCGGATCCGGCGAAGATCACGTCTTCCATCTTTTCTCCCCTGAGCTGTTTGGGGCTCTGTTCTCCCAGGACCCATCTTATGGCGTCACAAATATTGGACTTCCCGCTGCCGTTGGGTCCCACCACACATGTTATGCCCGAATCGAAATCTATCACTGCAGGGTCTACGAATGATTTGAATCCCTGTAATTCCAGTCTCTTAAAATACATGTCCTACCTCTCCTATAACTGCTTCCTTCGCCGCTTCCTGTTCAGCCTCTTTTTTGCTCTTGCCTTTCCCTCTTCCTGCCGTTTTGCCGTTTACCTTCACCTGCACGAAGAAGGTCTTGTCGTGAGGAGGCCCCGATTCTTTCACGGTCTCATATTTTATATCGGCCACCCCGTACTTTTGTGCAAGCTCCTGTAGCCTGGATTTGTAGTCGGTGAAAAGTTCTCCTCCTATGGCCATTTCGATCCGACGGTCAAAAAGTCTCAGGACCGTTTCCCTGGTCACGTCGAATCCGCCATCCAGATACATGGCGCCTATGACCGCCTCGAGAGCATCTGCTATTATGGAAGTCTTGTCTCTTCCTCCTGCAGCCTCTTCTCCCTTTCCCATCCTTATGGCCGCTCCTATGCCGGTCTCTCTGCCCCGGTCTGCCAGGGATGCCTCGCATACTACATGGGACCTGCACTTCGTCAGGGCTCCTTCTTTCTCATCTTCCATACGGCGGTACATGGCCTCTCCTACGATAGCATCGAACAAGGCGTCTCCAAGGAACTCCAGGCGCTCGTTTGATCCCGTCTTCCCCGATCCTTCCTCTCTGACGAAGGATCTGTGAGTCAGGGCCAGTTTCAAAAGCTCTTTATCTTTGAACCTGTATCCCAGCTTTTCCTCGAACTCGTCTATATGTGCTTCCATATCTTTTTCCGCCGTCTCTATCCTTCCCTGTTCCATATGATCTGATCCGTCTTCGCCCCCGTCAAACTGTACGCATCTTTATCTCTTCGATGTTTTCCGTATGGCTCTGTATCATCCCTACCACGTCTTCAGCCGCATAAGGTATGGCCTTGACTATGGTGTTCTTGACTGCGTTGGCCGAAGATGAACCATGCATCTTCACCACCGGTCCCTTCACTCCCAATATAGGTGCGCCGCCGTATTCACTGTAGTCGAACTGGCTCTTGAGATCGTTCATCTTGCCCTTCAAAAGAGCTGCTCCCATAGTGGCCTTTATACCTTCAGTGAATTTTTTCTTCAGCAGCTTGAGTATGTTCCATGCCAGTCCTTCTGTAAGCTTGAGTATGACGTTGCCTGTGAAGCCGTCACATACGATGACATCGCATATGCCTTTGGGTATATCTCTGGCTTCTACGTTGCCTACGAAATTCAGCTTTGCGTTTTCCAGCAGCTCAAAGGCTCCTTTGGTGAGCATGGTGCCCTTCGTGTCTTCTGTACCCAGGCTGACGAGGCCCACTTCCGGATATTCCCGGCCAAGGACCTTTTCCATGTATATGCTCCCCATGACTCCGAACTCCAGCAGGTTCTCCGCCTTGCAATCGGAGTTGGCCCCCGCGTCTACCAGCAAGGACGGTTTGTCTGTTCCAAGTATAGGATATATGCTTGCCAGGGTAGGTCTGTCTATGCCCTGTATCCTTCCCAGAGTGAAGAGGGATCCTGCCAGTATAGCTCCCGTGTTGCCTGCACTGACCAGTACATCTCCCCGGCCGTCTTTTACCATTTCCAGTCCTACTACGAGAGAAGAGTCCTTTTTCCTCCTTACCGCTTTTATGGGAGCCTCGTCTGTGCGTATGACTTCTGAGGCGTGCTGTACGGTGATCCTGTCTCCACTGTATTTGCACTCCTTCAGCTCATCCATTATCTGGGTCTCATCTCCCACGATACATATCTCTCCATCACAGAGAGCCAGAGCTTCCACCGCTCCTTTCACTATTTCTTTAGGCGCATTGTCGCCGCCCATACCATCTAAGATCACCTTCATTTCAGATCCTTTCTCATAACCTGCGGAAAGCAGTCTTTACCGTACTGAGGGCATGTCCTGCACTCAAAAAAATCCGGCGCCTTATCCGGGTCCGTTTCATAAAAGCCCAGAGTCTTGAAAAAACCCGGCGCCCTGGCTACCAGATAGATAGCCTCTCCACCGTCGTCGGCAGTCCTTTTCACAGCCTTTTCCATGAGACCCGTAGCGAGTTTTTCGTGTCTGTACTCCGGGTCTGTCGCTATACCGTCTATGATATGGTATCCCTGTCGCTTTGCAAGGACCAGGGCTGCTGCCAGTCTATCCCCGTCTCTTATCTCCCAGGTCTCCACCAGATCCGTAGGTACCGGATCCTCATCGGAAAACTCCAATCGGTTCTCTATGAAAAAATCTACCAGCTCCTCATAGGACTTGGCGTTTTCTATGGCGAGTTCTCCTGTCCTTCCTTTTTCGGTTTCCTTGTTCGTATCTATTTCGTTTTCCTTCCTTTCCGTCATCGTCTCCTCTTTCGATCTCTTTGTCTTACCTGTGTCTATATGTATCACCTGTATCTCATGTCTTCGTACCTGCTCAGTATGGCGCTTTTCTTTTTGTCGTCTGTCTGAGTGCGATCCGGAGTGTGTATCTTGAGCCTGTTATGGAGCACCGAGAATTCCAGAGGAAGCTGTTCCCCCGTTTCTCCGTCTATGTCCGTCGGCACTTCTCCGTCAGATTCGATCTTGAAGTTGGCCGCATCGAAATACAGGACTTTCCTGTGCTTCGGATGTGTGCCGTTGAGGACCTGTATCATAAGGGGCGCCAATTCCAATATTGGCATCTCTCTGAACATGACTATATCCAAAAGCCCGTCGTTTATTTCCGATTCAGGCGCCACCTGTTTGAATCCTCCTGCCGAGGTGCCGTTCATCACCACCATGAAGAATATCTTTTCCTTGTAAACTTTCTCCGGCGTCGTAAGGATCACGGGGAAAGACTTCAGTGTGGCGATCTCCGACAATCCTTTCAGATAATAGGAGAAGACGCCCAAAGTGTTCTTCATATTGGGGTCCGTCTTTTGGGACACATCCACCAGCTGACCCAGGGCAGCCACGTTTATGAAATATTTTTCATTGCACTTTCCCACATCGGCATAGGTGAAATGGTTCCCCAAGGCCACATCTATCATGTCCTCCACCATATATGGCATGGAGAAATACTGGGCAAAATCGTTTGCCGTACCTGTGGGGAAGATCGATACGGGCAGATCTATCCCGTTGTTCATCATGGCGTTGACACAAATGTTGATGGTACCGTCTCCCCCTGCGATTATGATCTGGTCATACTCTTCCGGATCCATCTCCTCCATGACCTTGTTTATGGCAAGGCCCCTCATAGCCCTTACCGGCATCACCTGGAATCCCGCATCCTGGAATTTTTCGAATATAAGGTCCAGGCTGTGTATGAAAGCTCCGTTGCCGGAATGGGCATTATAAAAAAGCAATACTTTCTTTACTCTGCTGCTCATGATTATCTTGAATCTCCTCCTTACTCCCTGCTGCGATCTGTCAGGTCCACTGCTTTTTGGCGCAGGCGGCTCACCAGATAAAGGGAGCCTGTTATGAGTATATAGTCTGCCGTCTTTCCGGCATCCCCGTCTCCCTGTTCCATCCGGCCCGTTTCCTCCATGGCCATGTCCAGCGCCCGGCAGGGATCTTCACAGATCACAGGGCTTATGCCCTGAGCCTCCAGATATGCAGCCATATCCTCCGGCCTCATGTCCCTGTGGCTCCCCGCTCTCGTAACGATGATCCTATCGCTCATCTTTACAGCCGTTCCCATCATCCTGTCCGATTCCTTATCAGCAAGGATCCCAAGCACGATCACAGGCTTCATGTGAGGGAAATACCGCCCAACATTACCTGCCAGCACCTCCATGGCCTGTGGGTTGTGGGCTCCGTCCAGTATGCAGGGGCCTATTTTTTCGAAGCGCGCCGGCTGTACCGCCTCTTTCATGGCTTTTTTGAAGCGCTCTTCATCCAGTTTAATTATACCTTTTTTCCTCAATATTTCAATAGCACCCAGAGCTGTCACGGCGTTGGTCACCTGATGCTCTCCGGCCATGGAAATTTCTATGCCGGGATATCTTATGCCCCCTATCTCTGTACTGAACCGGGTAAGGGGAAGACTCCCTTCGGGATCTTCGAATATATTTTCATCTGCAGCCCCTATAGGTTCGGTGAAGACCTTCACCTTCGACATGTCCTTCAGAGGCGCTCCCTTTTCGTACGCCTCCATGGCTATGACCTTCAAAGCCTCTCTGTCCTCTACGTTCACCACCACGGGGCATCCTTCCTTTATTATCCCGGCTTTTTCCCGGGCTATTTCAGGCAGGGTCCCTCCCAGTCTGTCTGTATGATCCCTGTGTATAGACGTTATCACAGAGATAAGGGACTCCTCTATGACGTTGGTGGAGTCGCCTCTTCCGCCCAGACCTACCTCCAGCACCACGAAGTCCGGTGCTTTCTCTCTGAAATACAAAAGGGCTATGGCAGTGACCACTTCGAACTCCGTAGGACTCTCTCCTTCATCTGACATCCTGTCGGCAGCAGCGAAGACTTGTCTGCTGCTCCTTTCCAGATCCTCCCAGGAGATCATCTCGCCGTCCAGCTGTATCCGCTCACGCCACTGGGTTATATACGGTGACGTGAAAAGTCCCACGGAATATCCGCAGGATCTTATCGCTTCAGTGATGAACCGGCACACCGAGCCCTTCCCGTTGGTCCCCGCCACATGGATCACCTTCAGATCCTTTTGGGGATCTCCCAGGAGTCCCATGAGCTTCCTTATCCTCGAAAGGCCCAGTACGCTGCCGAATTTTTCGTAGACCGAGATCTTTTCCAATATCTCATGTTGTTTTGATCTGTCCATTTTCTCCTATCCTGTACTGTCGGTCATATCTTTTTCTCTACCGCAGCCAGCTGTTCTCTGACCTTGTCCAGCATGGTCCTGTATTTCACCATCTTTTCTCTCTCCGCTTCCACCACTTTCTCAGGTGCTTTTCCAGTGAACCCCGGGTTGGAAAGCTTTCCTTCCACTCTCTTGACCTCGCCTATGAGTTTTTTCTCCTCAGCTCTGAGTCTTTCGTATTCGGCTTTATAGTCCAAAAGCTCGTCAGAAGGTATGAATATCTCCGCACCGCCTATAACTGCGCTCATAGCATCTTCAGGCAGGTCGTCTCTGTTGTCTACATACGTGACTTTGCTTATATTGGCCAGGTTCCTGATATATCTCTCCGCCGCCTTAGCCTTTTCGGCGTCATCTGAGATCATATATGCTGTCAGGGCCTTCCCGGGCTTCGCGTCTGCCTGGGCCCTTATGTTCCTTATGGCTTTCACAGCCTCCATGGCAAAGGAAAGCCTGTCTCTTTCGGCTTCATATGTCTTCGCTTCGTCCCACAGGGGCCATCTGTCCTTTATGAGCATCTTTCCCTCTGTCTCGGGCAGAGCTCCCCATATCTCCTCTGTGACGAAGGGCATGAAGGGATGGAGCAGTCTGAGCATATCCTTCAAACTGTCTACCAGGACACGCCTCACCACTTTCTTGTCGTCTTCATCATCACCATAAAGCCTTTCCTTGACGATCTCGATGTACCAGTCACAGAACTGATTCCATATAAGATCATAGACTCCTTTTCCCGCAAGGGCCAGGTCGAACTTTTCCATGTTGCCGGTCACATACTCCGTAGCGGAATTTATCTCCGATATCATCCACTTGTCCTCGTCGCGCAAAGCTTCCTCCCCTATGCCTCCGGGAAGTATGGGAGCAGTCATCTCTTTGAAACCGCCCTCTCCATCCTTGAGATTCATAAGGACGAACCGGGATGCGTTCCACAATTTATTGGCGAAGTTGCCGGCGCTTTCAAGCTTTTCCTGCTGGAATCTCATGTCGTTGCCCGGTGTTATGCCCGTGGTGAGCATGAACCTCAGTGCGTCGGCCCCGTGGTTCTCGATGACTTCCAAAGGATCTATGCCGTTCCCCAGGGACTTGCTCATCTTCCTACCTTGAGCGTCCCGGACCAGGCCGTGGACATAAACATATTTGAATGGGACTTCTCCCATGACCTCCAATCCGGAGAACACCATGCGGACGACCCAGAAAAAGATTATGTCGTACCCCGTGACCAGCACATCTGTAGGATAAAAGTAATCCAGATCCTCCGTCTTCTCAGGCCACCCCAGTGTGGAAAAAGGCCACAGCGCGGAACTGAACCAGGTGTCCAGAACGTCTTCATCCTGATATATGTCCTTGCTGCCGCACTTATCACAACATGCCGGCTTTTCCTCTGCTACCGTAATATGGCCGCAGTCCCGGCAGTAATATGCCGGTATCCTGTGTCCCCACCAGAGCTGTCTGGATATGCACCAGTCCTTTATGTTCTCCAGCCAGTGGAGATATATTTTTTCGAACCTTTCGGGAACGTGTATCAGGTCGCCTTTTTTAGCAGCCTCTATGGCAGGCCGTGCCAGTTCTTCCATGGCTACGAACCACTGGTCGCTGAGCATGGGCTCCACCGCGTTGTGGCATCTGTAACATTCACCTACAGGTATATCTATCTCCTCGGTCTTTACCAGGTATCCCGCTTCTTCCAGGTCTGCCACCCATGCCTTGCGGCATTCGTATCTGTCCATGCCTGCATACTTTCCGGCCAGATCCGTCATGCGGGCGTCGAAATCTATACACACGGGAGCCTCGAGGCCGTGTCTTTGCCCTACTTCAAAGTCGTTATGATCGTGGGCCGGGGTTATCTTCACCGCCCCCGTCCCTTTTTCCGGATCGGGGTAAGGGTCTGCCACTACGGGTATCTTCCTCCCTACCAGAGGGATGACCACTTCTTTGCCTACCAGATCTTTATATCTTTCGTCATCGGACCGTACGGCTATGGCGGTGTCGGCGAAAATGGTCTCAGGTCTGGATGTGGCTATGACCACCCCTTCCCCTCCGTCTGCCGCCGGATATCTGAAATACCAGTACTTCCCTTTTTTGTCCACATGCTCCACCTCTGCGTCGCTGAGTCCCGTGCCGCAGTGAGGGCAAAAGTTTATGAGCCTGTTCCCCCTGTATATGAGTCCTTTATCATACAGATCCACAAAAAGTCTGGTGACGGCCCTGTTGCACCCTTCATCCATGGTGAACCTCTCTCTGGTCCAGTCACATGAATCTCCCAGCTTCCTGCACTGTTTCGTTATCTTTCCTCCGTAGAGCTTCTTCCAGTCCCAGGCTCTCTTCAAGAACTCTTCACGTCCGATGTCCTCTTTTTCCTTGCCTTCTTCCTCACGAAGCTTTTCCACCACCTTGACCTCGGTGGCTATGCTTGCATGATCGCTTCCGGGAAGCCAGAGGGCGCTGTATCCCTGAAGCCTTTTCCACCTCGTAAGAACGTCCTGGAGGGTCTGATCCAGAGCGTGTCCCATATGGAGCTGTCCCGTGATGTTGGGCGGAGGCATGACTATGGTGTATGGTTTTTTGTCGGGATCCCTTTCGGCCGTGAAAGCTCCCGAACTCTCCCACATTTCATATATCCGGTCTTCGAATTCGGCCGGCGCATATGTTTTGCTCAGTTCTCTTGTCATTTTTTTCTTATCCTCCATAACTCATCTTACAGCTTCGTTCATTTCATTTTTCTGATACGGGCCTCAAGTTCGGCCCTGCCCTCGGCAGTGTCCTCCGAGTACGATCTATACGACGACTCCCAGGCACTATACCTCTCATCTCCCCGTCTGTCGGGAAGGTCATAATTCTCTATGAGATATTCCTGCATCCATTTGGTGAACTTCAGGGCTCCCACTATGTTGGTGTGGCCGGCATTATAGAAGTCCGTGGAAAAATCCAGTCCCATTTCTTCATATATCCTCTCATCCTGGCAGTCCAGCACCTCATGACCCATGCTCGCCACCAGATCCTTTGCTGTATTTATCCTCACCTCTTCATCGTATATAGGCGCGTTGGGAGTCTCTATGAACAGCACCTCCTGATCCAGGGTGTCCAGATATTCACAAAGATCCACTATGAGATCTTCCGTATCCGGATCCAAAGGTTCCCTGTCGGTCACAGGCTCAACGTCCCCCAGATCCTTCATCTTGTATATGTTGGGCTGGTGAGCCGCATATCCCATATAATCAGTGCTGGGCGCAGGATCCACAAGATCCCGGGCCGTTATGCCCCCTGCCCATCTGGAGTGATATTTGAGGAAGCTGAAATACCACGACGGATCGTCTTCATCTATCTCGTTGTCGGCCTTCCTCAGATAATCAAGGCTCGCATCGATACAGTCAAGCCTGTTCTCGGACCACTTCATATTGTCGGTGACCCTCCTTATGAAGGTCTCGGCTATGCCGTCAGGTGATTTGTATGTGGTCCTCAGATCTATTATGAGAAGCTCCGGATCCTGTGTCTTCAAGGCTTCTTTTATCATATATTTGATAGTCACCACCGGCAGAGATGACGATGTGAAATTGAATACGGTGATGCCTGTGTCCTCATAGGCCTGGGGAGCCACCCAGTATCTGTCGATACCGCTGGCGCCTATGAAAATGGCGTCCATAGTATCATCTTCCTGCTCATAGAAGCAGTTGAACCTCTCCTTTATGCAGTCGGCCCCCAACCCCGAGGGGAAGGAAAAAAGGGTCACTGTATATGCTGATATGAGAGCCGTTATAACAAGAAAAACCACGAATCTAACGATCCGCTTTTTTTTAGTCTTTCCGCCTCTGTCTTCCGGATCCCGGGTCCCCTCGTGGAGGGACTCTTTTTCCGTTTCTTTTTTCACATTTCCCTCTTTCGTCTTCTCACACGCCCCTTTGGCGCATTTTCTTACCTCCCCGTATCTTCATCAGTCTATTGTCCCTTTACCTCTGCAATGCGTTTTTCCAGTTCGGCCTTGCCTTCCTCAGTCTGCTCTACATATGAGTCATAGGCCGATTCCCACGCTTTATATTTGTCGTCCCCCCGTCTGTCGGGAAGATCGTATCTTTCGATCAGCTCGTTGGCCAGCCATCTGGTATATTTTATGGCGCCCACTATGTTGGTATGTCCTTCGTTGTACAGATCCGTCTCAAAATCCAGCCCCATTTCCGCATACTCGGCATCTTTACAGCTTATGACGTCGATGCCGTAGGACCTGACTATGTCTTCTGCGTAATTTCTCTTACTCAAAGTCTCGTAGCTGTGGCAGTTGGGGCTTTCCACGAACACTACGTTACAATCGAGGGTATTTATATATTCACAAAGGTCCCTCAGCACATCTTCCGTATCGGGATCTATAGGTGTCCTGTCCTCATTGATGGGGGGATAGGATATTTTCGCCGTATTGAATATGAGGTGGGTCAGATGAGCCGAATACCCCATATAATCGGTCTTCGGATCAAGATCGATGAAATCCTTCAGCTGCATATCTCCCTTCCACCTGGAGTGATATTTGAGGAAACCGAAATACCATGAAGGATCATCTTCGTCTATTTCATTGTCAGCCTTTCTCAGGTACTCCAGAGAAGCGTCTACACATTCCTGTCTCGTCTTGGACAGCTTCATATTGTCGGTGACTCTTCTCACATAGGCTTCATCCACATCTTCAGGAGTCTTGTGGGCAGATCTTATATCCAGTATTATGACCTTGGGATCCTGGGTCTTCCTCACCTCTTCTATCATGTATTTGAACGTCACCAGAGGCATAGATGAGGATGACATGGCAAATACGGTTATTCCCGTGTCCTTATATGCCTGAGGTGCTACCCAGAACCTGTCCACGCCGCTGGCGCCTATATACACTCCATCTATAGTGTTCTCTTCCTGGCTGTAAAAACAGTTGTATCTCTCTTTTACATAGTCTCCCTCCATACCGCTGGGAAAAGAAAAGACCGTAATGAGATAAGCCGCCATAAGGAAAGTGAGCACCGTGAAGGTTACTCCCTTGAAAAACCTTTTTCTCCTTTTCTTTGCCCTGTTTTCCCTCTCGTCTGTCCTGTTCCTGTTTTTATCCATACTTTATACTAAAATATATTCTTGAAAACTTCCTAAAATTCCCTGTAAATGAACTCGGCCCCGTCGTAGCCGCTTCCGTATGCTCCGAATATCACTACGGCCGCAATGGCTAAAAGATAGAAGGCCCATCTTACGACCACATTCTTTTCCGCCATCGCCTCTCTTATTTCCACGCCTCTTTCCTGGAACACGCTTATTATGAACCATATCACGAGACTGACAGCCAATATGAGAGCATCCCATCTGCTTATGCCCAGCTCGAATATTGCGCCGCTGGTTATGACTTCGGGGTTCCATGTGAAGGAACTGATGAACATGCCGATGGCGGCGTTGAAACTCAGTGCTCTGGAAAAGAACCTGCCTATCACGATTATTATGAATGTCCTTATTATGGCAAAGACTTTCCATCCGAAGCTTTTGGTATTTATCCTCAGGAGCTCGGCCAGCTTTTTGAGATAAGGCTCCAGCAGCATGCCGGATATTATGATGACCGCCTGATACCAGCCGTAGGCTATGTACTTGAGCTCGGCTCCATGCCATACGCCTATGGTGGTGAACACCAGTATCTGAGCTATTATGACAGGCATGAGCTTGCCTACTCTGTCGCCCAGATATTTCCTGGATTTTTTCCCCAGCTTTCCGAAGGTGGGGGAAAGGCTCACGGTGAAGAATATATAGTCCTTACACCAGTTACCTAAAGTGATGTGCCATCTGCGCCAGAACTCGGATACGCTGTCGCTGAAATATGGCCGTTTGAAATTGTCTTCCAAAGTTATACCGAGAGTCTGCGCAGCTCCCCGGGCGATATCTATACCTCCGGAAAAATCGGCATATATCTGTATGGTGTAGCATATGACCGCTATTATGACAGTGAACCCCTCATACTGCCCCGGGTTGTCGAAAACAGTATCCACCAGAGCTCCTATCCTGTCAGCCACTACGAGCTTTTTGAACATGCCCCATATCATGAGCTGTGCCCCGAAGGCTATCCTCTGGTAGTCGAAGGTATGCCCTTCATAAAGCTGATGAGCCAGCTGGTCGTACCTGCTTATGGGTCCCTGGATTATTATGGGGAAAAAGCTGAAGAACAGGGCCAATTTCGCCAGATTCTTGTCCGGTCTGATCTTGTTCCTGTATATATCCAGTATGTATGCCGCCGACTGGAACGTATAGAAGGATATGCCGAGGGGTATCAGTATGCCGGCGTCAAATGGCACCTCTATACCTGCGTTGGTCAAAATCGTCTCAAGGTAGTACCAGAAGTACTTTAATGTCGCCAGTATGCCGAAATTCAGCAACAAAATACCCACCACGATCCTTTTCGTGGCGGCTTTGCTCTCGGACTTCAATTTTTTCTGTGTTTCTCTGTCTTTTTTTTCTTTCGCTTCGTCTATCCGCTTTTGATACCGGTCCTGGATCTTTCCCATAGCCCGGCCTGCCAGGAACGTGGCTACCGTAGTCACCACCATGAATATGAGGGTGTTGGGGCTGGAAAGCAGATAAAAAGCATAACTGGCTACCAACAGCACCGCCCATCTCGCCTTTATGGGCGTTATGAAGTATACTGCACAGACAGCCAGCAGGAATATTACGAATTGTAGTGACGCAAAGGCCATACTATGTTATCTCCTCTATTCTGTATTCAGTGTTTTAGCCTTCCTGCAGTTTTGTGATGAGTTCCGCCATGGCATCTACGGAATTGAAATTCTCCGGAAGCAGATCGTCTACGGAGATGTTCACGTCGAAGGCATCGTTGAACTCGCCTACTATGGCTACGATGTCGAGAGATTCCAAAAGACCGTCATCTATCATGGCTTTTTCATTTTCGTAATCGATGTCGCTTCTTACATCCCTCAGTATCTCCAATATTTCTTCTCTCATTTCATTGTCTCCTTTTCGTTCTCTATTCGATCCTCTATATCATTATATGCTATCCTACATCTGCCATGTTTTTCCATTTACTATCGGTATTCTGAAAACATGCCAGATAATTATATCTCAAAGATGTGTGGATGTAAAAGATAATTTGTGAACAGTGTGTAAAGCTGCCGCAAAAGTTATTTTTTCGCCGGGCTCTGATAGGCGCTCTCCAGCATCTCGATGAACACCTTCGCAGCCCTGGAAAGGCTCCTTTCACCTGAATGACACGCATATATGGGCACACTGGTCACGTCACTGTCCAAAAGGTAATATCTCAACCCTCCCAGACGGACCTTGCCTATGCTGCCGGACCGGAGGGCCGTATCGTTGAACAAGGATATGCCTACGCCTTCCATACTCAGTCCCAGAGCCGTTATGGCCTGTTCCAGATGCATGGATCTTTCCGGCCGGAATCCGTATCTGTCAAAGAGCTTTCTCATCATTATGCCCATATTCTGTTTTTCCGAAAGGATCAGAAAAAGGGAATCCCTGAACACGGAAGGATCCACCGTCTCTCCCCCCATATATCCGCCGGACATGACCTGTTCTATAGTGAAACCTTTATCCCTTACTTTCTCGTTTGCCGGATCTTTTTCCGGTACGCACAAAAGGGACCTGTTGTCAAAAAGCTTTTCGTACACCAGCTCTTCCGCATCGTCTTTCGTAGGCGAAATGAATACATCCACCTGTCCTTTCAGCGTACAGGCTATGAGGTTCGGCACTTTGTCATCCACTACGGTAAGCTCTATACCGGGATACATTTCCGAAAACTTTTTCACCGTATCGGGCATATAAGTCAGATTGTACGTAGTCGCCCCGCCTATGGTGAGTTCTCCTATATTGAGATCGGAGATATCGGCAAGATGATTCCTGAATTCTCTGTAAAGGCCGTCTCTCTTTTCCGAATACTCCAGATATGCCCTGCCCTCTTCTGTAAGGCGGAAAGGTTTTCTCGTCCTGTCGAAGATGGTTATGCCGAATTCCTCCTCCACCTTTTTGATGTGGGCGCTCAAAGCGGGCTGGGATATACCCAGCCTCTGGGCCGCCTGAGATATATTGCCCGTCTCCGCTGTGACAGGAATGTACGATTCTATCGTCTTTATCATTTTTTCTCTACCCCTTTATATTTTACTTTTTTTATTCATCGCTGTCCGTAAGCTCCGCCTCAAGGGCACTGTTGAACTTGTTCCACATCTCACCGTATCCCGGCGAAGCAGGCGTCACGGGTTTGGGGATGGTATTCTCCACGTCGATCTTGAGCTGTCCGCCCTGTCTGGACATCATCACCACCCTTGATCCCAGCACCACCGCTTCCTGGATATTGTGGGTTATGAATATCACCGTTACATCTTCTTTTTCCTTTATCTTGAGCAGCTCTTTCTGGAGCCTGTTCCTGGTCATAGCATCCAGGCTGGCAAAGGGCTCGTCCATGAGTATGACTTTAGGTTTCAGAGCCAGTCCTTTAGCTATGGCGACTCTCTGCTTCATGCCCCCGGAAAGCTGATGGGGATAAAACTTTTCATACCCCTTGAGTCCTACCAGTTCAAGATGTTCATCGGATATCCTCTTGAGTTCTTCCTTATCTGTTACACCGTTCTTTTTGAGAGGGTACTGTATGTTCTTTTCCACCGTCTTCCACGGGAAAAGCTGATTGAAATCCTGGAACACCATCACTCTGTCTATGCCCGGGCCCCTGACTTCTTTTCCGTCGATCTCTATGGTCCCTTCGTAATCTTCAAATCCTGCTATGCACCTTATGAAGGTGGTCTTTCCGCATCCTGACGGCCCCAATATGCAAAGGAAATCTCCGTAATTCAACGTAAGATCGAGCCCGTCGATTATGTTCCTGGAATCGGGAGCGTCATGATAATTCTTTACCAGGTTCCTTACTCTCAGTATTTCTTTTGTCATCGTCCCAACATACCCCACTTTCTTACTGTATTCCTCTCGACCACGCGGAATATGGCATATTCCACTATGACGCCGATAGCTATTATAACGATAAGGCTTGCCAGTACGCCGGCTATATTGACCACTTGCCTCTGACTGAATATATACCATCCTATGCCTGCTCCGGATGCCGTGGTGCCGAATATCATCTCAGCGCTGAGGAGGCCTCTCCATGCCCTGGCCCAGCCTACTCTCAAACCGCTGAGTATGCTGGTGAAGGCTGCGGGGATATATACTCCCAGAACCAGACCGGCCCCTTTAAGACCGATGTTCCTGCCTCCTTCGATATACATGGAAGGCACCGTTCTGAATCCGTCCATTATGTTCCTGGACATGGGCCACAATATACCGTGAACGGTTATGAAGATGATGACTCCCTCGCCTATACCGAACCACATGATGGCAAGAGGCAAAAGCGCCACACCGGGGAGCAGGTCACATATGGATGTGATCAGGTTATAGACCGCATTGAAAGTCTTGCTTATGATGGATATGCCGGAAAATACGAATGCCAGCACTACGCCTATTATCAGACCTTTCCCTATGAGCTCCATGGAATACATCGTCATATCAAGGAGATCGTCATAGACGAACCCTTCGTAAAGGTTCACGAACACATCAGTGCCTTTTGGGAATACCAGGGGATTGAAGATCTGCATATTGTAGATCGTTCCCCACGCGATACCGAAACAGATTATGAAGATCACCTGTTTGGTCGCATCTTTTCTTAATAGTTCTCTCATTTCGTCGATTGTACCTTTCTTTTCGTCCTGATTCTCATTTGATTTAAGTTTTTGCACCTGCCTGCGACACATGCGTATCAAGTTTTATTTATATCTTGATAACGGAAAAATTATACTCTTAATACAGGATTTCGTCAATATACTATAAGCAAAAGGTTATATTTTCCTTAAAAGCTTCGCTCAACTCAAGTTCAAAGGGCGGCAAACCCGGTTCACCGCCCTCTTCACTATCTCAACACTCTATATCTGGACCCCTTTTCCATCAGTTGCCTTTGACTCCGTCAAATGCCAGATCGGAAATATCCTCTGCTCCGTCTACCTCAAGGAATCCTTCTTCTGCCATAAAGTTTGCCATGTCCATGACGCCCTTCAGCTCTGTGTCATATATACACGCAGGATCGTTGAGCCATTCGAGCATAGTATCCGCATCGACTCCTTCATCCTCGCAGAGGAGCTTGGCTGCCTCCTCTTTGTTCTCGTTGATCCATGTTATAGCTTCGTCCAAAGCTGCAACTATGGCGTCATAGAGTTCAGGGTTATCTTCTTTCAAAGACTCTGCTATACAGAGGACTATGAAGGAGTTGCCCTCAGGCCATACGTCTGTGAGAGTATCCACTTCTGTCATTCCCTCTTCCTCTTCCTGGAATACATAAGGGGAAGTGGTCAGCTGAAGAGGCACAGAACCGGAAATGAGCGCAGACATGCCGTCCGGATGGGACATCGCCGCGATATTTTCGTCCAGCGCATGAGCGTCGCCCAGCTCTTCCTTTGCCTTCATTGCCAAAAGTATGTGCTGGATACTTCCCACGTTCACCAAAGCGATCTGCTTGTCGCCTATATCGGAAAGGGTCTCTATGGAAGGATCGTTGGTCATGATCTTGTGAGGCTGTGCCGATACGTTAGATGCGATCTTGAATCCTACACCTTCCGTAAGAGCGCCTGTAACTGCAGGGCCTACTCCCATTGCTCCCACCTGTACATCACCTGATGCAAAGGATTCGGTTATTGCCGCTCCGGAGTTCAGAGTAGTCCAGTTCACAGTCACATCTCCCTCATAATGCTTCTCGATGAGTCCCTGCTCCTTCATCACCTTTAGGGGCGCATATGCCATGCCATACTGCTCCACGATGCTTACTTCCGTAGCTCCTGTCTCTTCGCCGCCGCAGCCTGTAAGCCCCGTAGCCAGGCCTGCTGCCATGACCACTGTGAGCCCCAAAGCTATGAGCTTCTTAGATTTTTTCATAAGATTATTCTCCTTTTCTTTTTCTCTTTTTTCTTTCTTTTCTACGGATGGAGCAGCCCTCTCTCTGGCAGACCTCTCTTCCGTCGAATACATATCCCTATTTATTAGTTTTCCGTTATGTTTACATAACGGCTTAATTATACTCACCTCTCATATGGATGTCAACACATTTTATGAAAAGTTCATTTGTCTCCCCTTCCCGTGATTTTTTTGTGTATCTGTGGAATTTGCATCGTTTTTCGCCTATAATGTTCTAATAGCTCTGATGTGCGCCGGATATCGTGTTCAGATGAGCAAAACCGATAAAAAATATAAGGAGTGTGAATCAATTGTCATCTATCGTAGAGACCATGGCCAGGCACAGCCTGTCCCATCCGGATAAACTCTGCCTTGCGGATCCCGCAAAGGCCCTGACCTACAAGGAAATGTGGGAATGTGTATACGGACTCTCGCAAAAACTCGCTTCCATGGGGATAGACCGCGGATCGGCAGTTGCCGTAGAGTGCAATCAAAGTGTGGACTTTGTAGTGTTCGAGCTTGCCATACAGCTAAACGGCGGTATATTCGTACCTTTGGAAAAGAACGCCGCTCGTGAAAGGATGGCGGAAATATCCCAAAGCGTAGATGCGAAACTTTTCGTCAGCAAAAAAGATCCGAATCTGGGAGTGCCCTATATGGACATAAATCGTTCTACCGATTTCAGCTGCTTCTCCTGCGAGGACAGGGACGACTCCAATTCATGCGGCGCCTGCGGCAGCTGCGAAAGTTTCCCTCCTTCTCCGGACGATATAGATTTTCCCGAGACTGACTGGACATCCGAGATAATGTTCAGCACAGGTACCACGGGCAAGTCCAAAGGAGTGGAAATCTCTCACGGCAACTGTATAGGGGTTGCCGAGAATGTGAAGCACGGCACCTGTATGGGTCCTGACAATGTGGAGCTTATACCCATGCCCATATCTCACAGCTACGGTATAAGGCGGACCTACGGCAATCTGCTCAACGGCAGCAGCGTGGTCTTCATCGACGGAGTCATAATGATCAAGAGGATGTTCGACCTCATAGACAGATACGGGGTCACAGCCATAGCTATGGCTCCGGCCATACTTTCTATAATATTCAAGCTCTCGGGAGATCAGATCGGGGACTATAAAAATCAGCTGGACTATATCCAGCTGGGATCCGCCCCCCTGCCTGAAGAGGATAAGCTGAGGCTGGCGAAACTTTTGCCCCATACGAGACTTTACAACTTTTACGGCTCCACAGAATCGGGCTGTGCCTGCCTTTTGGATTTCAACAAGACGCCGGGCAAGCCCGGCTGTATAGGCAAACCCGCAGTCAATGCCCACTTTGCCGTATTCGATGAGAACAGGGATCCCGTGGAAGATTCTTCACCTGAAAACCTGGGCCTTCTGGCCAGCAGCGGTTCCATGAACATGAAAGGTTATTGGAAGGAACCTGAACTAACCAAAGAGACTATGGACGATAACTATATCTACACCAAGGATCTGGGCTATATAGATGAAGATGGATACGTTTACATGCTGGGAAGAAAAGACGACGTGATAAATTACGGCGGCGTGAAGGTGGCCCCTGAAGAGATCGAGACTTCGGTCAGGAAGAGCCCTCTGGTCCGTGACTGTGCCTGTGTTCCCATCGATGATCCCCTTACAGGTCAGGCACCCAAACTCTTCATATCTCTGGAAGACGGAGCCTCATATGATGCCCGCCAGTTCAAAAAATTCCTTTCGGAAGTCCTTGATGCCAGCAAACTGCCTAAGGCGGTGGAGGTCATAGACGAGATACCAAGGACGTACAACGGTAAGATACAGCGGGCCAAGCTCACAGGCAATTACAAATAGATCTACGGGAGGAAATAGATGATATCTGTAAAGAAAAAAGTATTTTGCATAGTTCTTGCCTTTATCACAGGAGCGACCTGCCTCACCGTAAGCGCTCTGTCAAATGTCATGGCAGTCGACGCCGGTGAAAAAAACACGGAGACTGACCGCGGCGGCAGCCTGCCCTATAAAAATGGTGAGATACTCGTAGAATACAGGGACAAACCGGGCTCCGGTGAAATAGCAGCCGTGAAAAACATCGGCGCAGACATTTCTTTCCCAGGTGCCGAAACAGGCTCTGACATCCTGGAGAGCGTGGCTCTCGTCACTTTACCTGACGGTATGTCAGTCAAAGAAGCTCTGGATCTTTTCTCCAAAGATCCTGCCGTAGAGGCCGTACAGCCCAATTACATATACAGCGCCAGCAGTGCCGGCGGCAATGGCGGTATAGGCGCCGATGCCGGCGGCCGAAGTCCTGTGCCTCTTTTGAGCGATACCACAGCCTATGACCAGTGGAATCTGGACAAGATCGACGCTACAGAAGCTTGGGACCTGATCGAAGAACTCAAGACGGAAGGCACGACATCCGGCAGCCCTGTGACTATAGGCTTCCTGGATACGGGAGTGGATATGGATCATGATGAGCTCTCGCCCCTCATCGTTAAAGATCTTTGTGTAGATGTTACCTCCGATCCTGTAGACGGTGCTTATCCTCCCATGGAAGAAGAAATTTACGGTCACGGTACTCAGGTATGCGGAGTGGCTGCCGCTCTCAACGACGGTAAAGGTGTTTCCGGAGTGGCCTCGGGATATGACAACGATATGGTGCGTCTCGTCGTCGCTAACATATATGACGATTACGATCCCAACAACAGCACCAACAGAGGCGCCAGCACAGATTCTCTGTTGAGGGGCATTGCCTACATGAGCGGAGAAAAAGTCCGCGCTCCTATAATAAACATCAGTCTCAGTCTCAAATACATCGGGGAAAGCGATGCCTTCCTCAACAACGCAGTCAGCAGGGCCTGGGACAACGGCAGCATCATAGTCTGCTCCGCAGGGAATCAGGGGACTTCCGATCCCAGGTATCCGGGCAGTTCCAGACAGGCCGTTTCGGTCATGTCCACATCTAACTACAGCAACGCCTGGAGCAACTGTGCATCGTCATTTTCCAACTATGCCAACAACAGAAAGATCAGCGCTCCCGGCAGCCGGTTGTGCAGCACTACTGTAGGCAACACCTACGCCACCACTCACGGAACATCTTTTTCCTCTGCAACAGTATCGGGAGTCATGGCCATGATGCTGTATGTAGACCCTGATCTGACTCCCTATAAACTGAGAAAATATATTTACGATACGGCTACAGACCTGTATATCGACGGTTTCGACAAGAGGACGGGATACGGGAACGTGAACGCATACCGGGCAGTGGCTATGGCCGCCGGGAAGAAAGTCAGCGTCAACAGCCGCATAAGCAGGCCTGTGGTAAAGGTGAAGTCTCTAATGAAAAAAAGGACTACTGTTTCCTGGTCGGCTTCGGAATATGCAAACAGTTACGAGATCTACAGATCCGCATCCAAGAACGGTAAGTACAGGAGGATCGCCTCAGTAAAGGGCACATCTGAAAAATATGTGGATAAAGGCCTGTCATCGGGGAAAAGATATTATTACAAAGTGCTGGTGAAAGGCACCAGAGACGATCAAAAAGTCAAAAGTCTGAAATCCAAAGCCGCCTACGCCAAGGTCAAGTGACATGAGTCCATGTTACAGCTCCCATATGTGTGTATCAGTACTTATGCTGTCGACACCGAGCCTTATGAGATCAGCCGCCTCCTCCGGGTCGTTGACCGTGTAGGCTCCTACCGTGATCCCCTTGCTGTGAGCCAAGTCCACGATGCTGCGCGTTATCCTGCCTTTGGCTATGCTCACATGAGTCACGCCATTGGCGGCACACCATCGGAAATCTTTTTCCCACGTGCTCGTCGTGTTGGAAAGTGATGTGTAATACTTAAGACCGCCGTCCTCGTCCATCTCCATGATGGTCTTCAGCGATTCTCTGTCAAAAGATATTATAGAGGTACGGTCGTATATCCCTTTTTCCTTGAGGGTGTTTATGAGGGACCATGCCCCGCTCTCGGTGATGGAGCTGTCAGATGTCTTCACCTCTATGATGATCTCAAGATGGGAATCTTTCACCGTATCTATGAACTCTTCCAGAGATGGGATGATATATTCCTCGTCAGGATCGTTACCATTTCCGTTGACTATGGGATAGTCGTTCTTTTTTTCCAGCGTGATATCAGTTATTTTTTTGTTCACGCCACACATCCTCTTTATATTTTCATCGTGCATGACAAGAAAATAAGGGATGCTGGCAGTGCCTCCGCCCTCCATCTTTCTGCATTCCCATATGTCCGTCTCAACACCGGTATATCGGGGAAGAGCCGCCACAGCCCTGAATCCCTGCAGGGTGTTTTCCGGATAGAGTTTCGGTGCACCTCTGTGGGCCACCACATCTACACCGCTCGTATCCAGCCGGTCATAAACATAAAGAGTATATTCACCCCTGACTCCCGATCCGTCCTTCGCCGTCGCGTATATGGTGGTCTTTCCCGGACTTATGCCCGTGACCTTACCGCCGCTTTCACTGACCGACGCTATGTCGGGATCTTCAGAAGTCCATTGGACCTCCTTGTCATATGCATCAGAGGGAGATACGCTTGCCTCCAATCTGATGGTCCTGCCGACAAAACATGATGCGAACTCTCCGCTTATTTTTACATTACGTACCTTGGTAGGCACGACCTTTATCTTCACCGAGGCGCTCTTTCTTTTTCCCTTCCTGCCGGCATACACTTTCACACGGGCGCTCCCGGGTTTTTTTGCTTTGATCTTTCCCGCACCGGTGACCGACAGGACCGACTTGTTGCTGGTGGTCCATCTGTAGTTCCTGAATCCTTTTGCCGGGGTGACCTTTGCCGTCAGGGTCTTGCTGTTCCCCGTCTTTATCGTATATCCGTCCTTCACATTGGTGATCTTTACGATCCTTGCATCAGGCTTTCGCGCTCCTTCTGCCTTCATAGTTCCCACGGGGGTGAAAACAGTAAAAAAAACTATGGCTGCAATGAATGCAACCCCTATCCTCCGTGGTCTTTCTTTCCTGTGCCCTTCCCCTGCTGATCCGTTTCTCATCTACCGCCGTTCCTTTCACAGCTGTCCATCTGTCTTTGAAGGACAGCCATATACTGTCGCTGTCCTCTATTTCACTATGGCATATATTTTCATGCCGCCTTTTCCCGTATCTCTCGTGCCCTTCACTTCCACCTGTGCCACTTTTTTGCCGGAAGGTTTTTTGAATATGTAAAGGGCTTTTGCTCCCATGAGCATGGCCAGTCCCGTTGGAGTGACCATCTCACCGGCTCCTTTGCGTGTCTTGAAGGCGTAAGCGCTCATATCCATCAAGGCACTCACGGCCGGTACAGGCACTTCGAGAGTTCCGTGGGCACATTCCACCGTACCGGTACCGTCACAGATCACGGAGCAGTACAGTCTGTCGGCTTCGAGAGCTTCTATAGCTGCGGAAAAGCCCACTATGTTCATAAGAGCTTCGTCCCTTCCCACTTCATGGAACACCACATCTCCTACGGGTGTCTTGTGGACCTGCCCCTCTGCCATTGACAGATACCTGAATATCTCCGCCACCCTTTTGATGGTTTCCGTCTCTAAATTGGCACTGAGCAGTATATCCTGTATCTCCTTATACGATCTGCTGTGATAATGGTCTTCGCCGCCGGGGCTTTCTTCTTCCTTTTTTTCTTTGTTTTCTCTTATGGATCTTTGGAGTTTTTCCAGCTGTATCTCCACAAAGCGGTCGTCAGGACTCACTTCACCGAGTATCTCCACCAGTCCTCTATACAGCATATCGCCGCTCACACCGTTCTTACAGTCAAAATACAGTTTCATTTTTTCCTCTCTTTTTACATACTCTATACGTCTATTTCTATATCTATCTCATCCGTTTTTTGCTTGCCTATCATGCCCGTGATCTTGTCAGCCAGACATGCGGCTCCGTATCCGTTATCTATGTTCACCACGCCTACTCCTGATGCACAGCCGTTTATCATAGTGAGCAATGCACTGAGTCCGTCAAAGTTGGCCCCGTATCCTACAGATGTGGGGACGGCTATGACCGGCACATCCACCATGCCTGCCACTACAGAGGGCAGAGCTCCTTCCATACCGGCCACAGCTATGATAACGTGATGTTCTTTGATCTCATCTATACAGTCTAAAAGTCTGTGTATGCCTGCAACGCCCACATCGTATATCCTGGTGACTCTGTTACCCAGCAATTCCGCAGTGACGGCAGCCTCCTCACCTACAGGTATGTCCGCCGTACCTGCTGTCAGCACTGCAACGGCCCCTTCCTTCTTCGCAGGCCTTTTTCCGGGAACTGCGATGATACGGGCTTCTTCATGATACATCGCCTGTGGCAACACAGCGACGACTGCGTCATGATCCTTATGGGTGGCCCTGGTCCCGAAGATGTTCTCTTCCGTTTCCCGGCTCAATCTCACCATTATGGAAGCTATCTGCTCAGGTGTCTTCCCCTGACAGAACACCACTTCCGGAGCTCCTGTGCGCTCCTTTCTTGAAAAATCGGGCCGGGCGAATTCGGCTCCATCTTTCATCTCACGATTCCTGTCACTCATTTTTTTCCTTTTTATATCCACTCCTTTGCAGCCTTCCGGTCTGCCTGGACCCTATGCGTTCCGGACCGACTGCTCTCTTCCGGTCTTCCTAAAAGAATCCCGGCTGTGCTTTATCTATCTCATCAGGTATGAAGGGCTCTTCTCCTGCCACACCATATGCGGCAGCCGACTGTATCACATGATCCATGAGCACCGCCGATGTGACGGACCCTACACCTCCGGGGACCGGAGTTATATATGCCACTACACCTTCCGCTGCAGCCATGTCCACGTCCCCTACCAGTCTGTGGTCCACCTCGTTTATTCCCACATCTATCACCATCTGACCTTCCCTGAAAGGTCCCTTCACGACCTCAGGTCTTCCTGCGGCAGCTACGATGATATCCGCTCCTTCCAATATCTCCCCTATGTCTCCGGAACCGGAATGGCATATGGTCACCGTGGCGTCGGCTCTCAGCAGCATCATAGCCACAGGCTTCCCTATGACTGTGCTCCTTCCGATCACCACCGCTTTTTTCCCCTTCAGATCCTCTATGCGCGAGCGTATTATTTCCATCACCGCCTCAGCCGTACATGGGCCGTGGCCCTCGCCTCTTCCCCTATAAAGGGAAATCATGGAACTGCCCGTACATCCATCCATATCCTTTTGAGGGGACACGGCCTCTATTATCCCGGCCTCGTCCATATCAGGAGGCAGAGGCCTCAATATGAGGATGCCATGGATCTTCCGGCTTCCGTTCACTATATTGATCATGCTCAGGACATCGTCGGTGCTTGCACTTTCGGGGAATCCCAGTTCCCGCACATCCACTCCGGCCTTCTTTGCCCCGTTCAGGATAGACCTTTTGTAGGCCTCGTCTTCCGGCTTTTTCCCTACCTGGAAAACAGCCAGCACCGGATCGATGCCTTTTTCCTTAAGGTCATCACTTTCCTTCCTGAGCCTTTCATATATCTTATCTGCGATCTCTCTGCCTTTGATGATCTCTGTCATTTTTCCTTTTCGTTCCTCTTTCTATCCTCTTCCTGCCTTTATGGCGCTGAGCTCTTATTTTTTCTTTTCCGCCTGTCCGTTTTCTTTTTCTTTATCTCCTCCGGCTGTGCCCAGAAGTTCATTCTTTACAGCTTCATAAAGGGCTTTGCCACGAGGCATATATCTTTCCATGATGTCATGAGCAGCCTCGTTGAAGCCTTTCGCAACTTCTCTGTCCTTTATGACTTTCGTGTTTATGAACACGTTGAGGGCCGCTCCTTCTATGGCTGCCATGGCCATGGATACACCGACGCCTACATCGCTTATAGCCATTTTGCTCCCCTTTTTGCCGAACTCCTCCAACACTTCTATGGCCTGAGCCGATTTTTTCATTATGTCCAGGGGGACTTCGACGGCCACTTTCAATGCTTCTTCCATGACCCCTTCTTTTATCTTTTTTTCTTCATCTGTATCATCAGGGAGAGAATAGGCGTTTGCCAGAGGTTCGAATGCCATAGCATCCTTTTCCACCATGACCAAAAGCTCAGTCTGGAGCTTCGAAGCCCTGTCCATGAGCTGTACTATATCCTCTTCCACATCGGCATACTTGGGTTTGCCCAAAGTCAGGGATCCTACCATATTGCCCAGTGCTATGCCCAAAGATCCGGCAAGGGCACAGGCGCCGCCTCCGCCCGGTGTGGGATCTTTGCTGCAGAGTCTGTTTACGAAATCTATACAAGGCATTCCGATGTAATCCATAATATCCTCCTAAAAGTCCTGCCGGATATCGCCATCATCCGGCGTCTCTAAAACAGTCCTGAGATCTTTCCGCTCTCGTCCACATCTATCTTTTCCGCTGCAGGTACCGGCGGAAGTCCCGGCATAGTCATGATCTCCCCTGTAAGTGCGACTATGAATCCTGCTCCTGCGCTGACCTTGATGTTCCGCACAGTCATTTTGAATCCCTCCGGTGCTCCTAAAAGGGCCGGATCGTCGGAAAAGCTGTACTGGGTCTTTGCCATACACACAGGCAGATCGCCGTATCCCAGCTCTGTGAGTTTTGCCATCTGCTTCTTTGCAGCAGGCATGAATTCCACACCATCGGCTCTGTATATCTTTTTCGCAACGGCTCCTATCTTTTCCTCGATGCTGTCGCTCATGTCATAGACGGTCTTGTAATCGGAAGGCTCTTCGCACAGCTTCACCACCTCTTGAGCAAGGGCTGTTCCTCCCGAGCCGCCTTTGGCCCATACTTCGGAAAGAGCCACATTGACTCCGAGAGACTTGCACTTTTCTTCTATGAGGTCCAGCTCTCCTTTGGTATCGGTAGGGAAGGCGTTTATGGCCACCACTGCCGGAAGACCGAAGACCTTGGTTATGTTCTCAACATGGCGGAGCAGGTTGGGAAGTCCTTTTTCCAGGGCCTCCAGGTTTTCCTTGCCGAGATCCGCCTTTGCCACTCCTCCGTGATGTTTCAAAGCTCTCACTGTGGCCACTATGACCACGGCATCAGGCTTTATACCGGCCATGGGGCATTTTATATCCAGGAATTTCTCTGCTCCGAGGTCTGCTCCGAAACCGGCCTCTGTCACAGTATAGTCCGAAAGCTTGAGAGCCATCCTGGTGGCCATGACAGAGTTGCATCCGTGTGCTATGTTGGCAAAGGGTCCGCCGTGTACGAAGGCAGGCGTATGCTCGAGCGTCTGTACCAGGTTGGGCTTCAGGGCATCTTTCAGGAGCGCCGCTGCCGCACCCTGTGCATTTATATCTTTTACCGTCACCGGTCTGTCATCATATGTGTATCCCACCACTATGGAAGCCAGCCTTTTCTTCAGATCGCCTATATCCGATGAAAGACAGAGTATGGCCATTATCTCGCTGGCAACGGTTATATCGAAGCCGTCCTCCCTGGGAGTGCCGTTGGCCTTCCCGCCCAGCCCGTCCACCATGAATCTGAGCTGCCTGTCGTTCATGTCCATGGCTCTCTTCCACGTTATGTTCCTCGGATCTATCCCAAGCCTGTTCCCCTGCTTTATATGGTTGTCCACCATTGCTGCTATAAGGTTGTTGGCCGCTCCTATGGCGTGCATGTCTCCTGTGAAATGGAGATTGATATCCTCCATAGGGACTACTTGCGCATATCCTCCTCCGGCAGCGCCCCCTTTCACTCCGAACACCGGACCCAGTGAAGGTTCTCTCAGAGCCACGAAAACATTTTTGCCTATGGCTTTCAACCCGTCGGCAAGGCCTACTGTAGTAGTGGTCTTCCCCTCTCCCGCCGGCGTGGGAGTCATGGCGGTGACGAGTATGAGCTTCCCGTCTTCAACGTCCTTTTTATCTTTCAATATATTGTAATCGATCTTGGCTTTATTGCTTCCGTAAAGCTCCACGTATCTTTCATCTATGCCTGCATCTCTCGCTACATCGGCTATGTGCCTGCCTTCATTGGCCTGTGCTATCTCTATGTCGCTTTTGTAAGTCATAGGGCTCCCTTTCCGTGTATGAACACATCTTACAACAGTTACAAACGAACACTATATTCATGTATGCCGTTATCGGCATATATGACACCCGGCATCGGACATACTGTCCGGTCATCGGCCGTGTGGACCATATCTCCCGACAAATCATTATATAACATTTTCTGTCTCTGCGCACCTCGCTGTATGGATCATCAGGTTTTCATCACCTTTTCCTGTCTCCGGCCTGTCCTTCGTTGAATTTTCGGAGAAAGGTCATCCTGTGCACGGGGCACGGTCCCAGTTCTTTCAATCCCTCGTAATGGGCCTTTGTGCCGTAACCCTTGTTCGAAGCAAAATCGTAACCGGGATACATGACGTCATACTCCTCCATGAGACCATCGCGGGCCACCTTCGCAATTATGGAGGCGGCAGCTACGGAAACCGATTTTTGATCTCCTTTTACCACACCTGTCACCTTCATATCTCCCATATCCAGCTGGACTCCGTCTATGAGCAAGTGATCTATGAGATATCCTCCTTCCGGTGTCACCTCTGTCTCACCGTCTGTTTTTTCCAGTGCCTTCCTGAGCTTCATATCCGCCTCCGCCGCAGCCTTCCTCATGGCCCGCTTGGTGGCTTCCAGTATGTTTATTTGGTCGATGGTCTTTTCATCTTCGGAGCATATGGCCCAGGAAAGGGCTTTCTCCTTTATGATCTCTGCCAGTTCCAGACGTTTTTTCGGACTGAGTTTCTTCGAATCGTCTATGCCCAGGACGTCCCAGTCCCGTGGCAGCACCACACAGGCTGCGGTGACCGGCCCGGCAAGGGGGCCTCGTCCCACTTCGTCTACGCCGCCTATGTATAATGCGCCTGCCGTGTACAATCCTTCTTCCATCCGGCTCATTTCTTTGGCTTTGATACGCAGTTTTTCTTCTCTTATGCCCATGTTGCTTCTCTACTCTCCCGTCGTCATTATCCGACGGCCTTTCCCTTTCCTTTATCCCCTGTCATCCCCGTACAATTCCGGCTCTTCCAGGGTCATCCTGCCTATCTTACCGCTTCGGAACTCATCTAAAACCGTGACAGCGGTCCTCTTGATATCGGGTCTGGCCCCGGACATGAGAAATCCTCTTGATACGGCTATGGCCTCCATTACGGCCAGTCCCCTGTCCTTTTTCTCAACAGGATGCCCGTCACTGTCGAAGATCTCCTCCTCCGGGTCCTCATCGTCTATTTTGTCTTCGCTCAGAGAATACCTCAGGAAGAGCTCCTCTCTGTGCTCCGCATCCAAGTACCTTATCAATCCCAGAGCCAGTGTTTCCGTATCCATTATCTCGTCCTTTATGGATCCGCAAAAAGCCAGGTGGAGTCCTGTTTTCGGGTCCTCGAATTTAGGCCATAATATGCCGGGGGTGTCCAGCAGTTCCATACCGTTGCTGATCTTTATCCACTGCTTCCCCGTGGTGACTCCCGGCCTGTCTCCCACCCGGGCGCCTTTCCGGCCTGCCATCCTGTTTATAAGCGAGGATTTCCCCGAGTTCGGGACTCCTGCTATCATCATCCTGGCAGGGCGCTTTTTCGCTTCCCTCACATCACGGGTCTTCTCCTTCACTTCTTTCAAGAGCTCCTCCACGCCATGTCCTGTAAGGCCGTTTACAGGCGTAGCTTCCGCTCCCCTGTTCCTGAAATATTCTATCCACCGAGCGGTGGCGTCAGGATCAGCCATGTCCGTTTTGCTCAGGACCACGTGTCTTGCCTTTCCGGCCGTTATCTCCTCTATCATGGGATTGGCTCCGGAAAACGGTATCCTGGCATCTATGACTTCCACCACTATATCCACGGCCTTAAGATTGTTCTCTATAAGCTCTCTCGTCTTTTTCATATGGCCCGGATACCAGTTTATATTCATTTTTGTCTCTTCATGTCTGCCGCTCATCATATTTCCTCTGTATGTACCGCTCTATATCACACGGCTGCCGGGTCTTACTTCTGTACCATCCCCATTAAGCTGTTTATCTCCTTGCGAAAAAAGCAGCGAGTTTTCCTTCGCTGCTTTATCACGCTATCGTATCTGTCTATGCGTCTTTTTCTTCTGCTTTTTCCTCGGCAGGTACCGGTTCTTCAGCAGGCGCTTCCTGAGCTTCAGCTACTTCGGCTTCCTCTTTGGCCTTCTTTGCAGCCTCGGCTTCTTCTTTAGCCTTGGCTTCGGCTTCAGCTTTAGCCTGTTTAGCCGCTATCCTTTCGGCTTCCTTGGCCGCTTCGGCTGCAGCCTTTTCTTCAGCCTCTCTCTTGGCGGCTTCCAAGGCTTCTCTTTCAGCCTTCAGCTGCTCATCGGTAAGTATCTTTGCCTTGATCTTAGCGGCCTTACCTGTTCTCTGACGCATGTAGTTGAGCTTGGCTCTTCTGACATCGCCCTTCTTCACCAACTCGATCTTTTCGATGAGAGGTGAATGGATGGGGAACGTCTTTTCCACGCCTACTCCGCTGGCGATCCTTCTTACTGTGAAAGTCTCTCTCACACCGCCGTGTTGCCTTTTAAGGACAAACCCTTCAAAGATCTGGATCCTTTCCCTGGATCCTTCCTTGATCTTGATATGGACTCTCACGGTGTCGCCCACGCTGAATTCGGGAACATCGCTCTTTTTATATTCTTCAGTGATTGCATCCAAAATATTCATCGGTACTCCTCCTTCCCTCATAGACGTTCATGATGTCTCACCAAACACAGAGGACCGTCCGTAGTCACTCGGATATGATATCACAGTGCTGCTTCTGTTTCAAGCAATTTTTTTGTGCGGTGAAGTGCTTTT